>JAIBAS010000387.1 GCA_019695075.1 Promineifilum sp.
GCCCGCGACCGGCGCTCCCGCGAGCGGCGCGCCGACGGGCGGGGCGATGCCCATGCCCGACGTGATGACGCCGGAGCAAGCGGCCGAGTTCCTGCAAGTGACGCCCGGTGATGTCATCGCCGCCATCGACGCCGGCGAACTGAAGGCCAAGAAGATCGGCGCGGCCTATCGCATCAGCAAGGCCAACCTGGAGGCTTACCTGGCCGGGTAGTCCTGTTCGCTCGGCGCGCCCCCTGTACTCGCCCAGGCCTCAGAGGTCTAAGAAGACCTCTGAGGTCTGACCTATTATTCTTGGCCAAAAGGCGGCGACGGCGTAAAGTAAAGGTCGTCGCTGCCACCGCGCGGCAGCCCACTCAGGAGTCACGATGTACAAGACGATCCTAGTCCCCCTGGATGGCTCGCCTCTGGCCGAGACCATTCTGCCCCATGTCGAAGAGTTGGCCGGCCTGTGCGGCGCGTCGGTCATCTTCCTGAATGTCATTGAACTGCCCCACATCATCGACAAAGGCGCGACCTATGAGGGTCTGCCCCAGAAGACGGCCGCTGACGTGGAGACCCAGGTGGCCGAGGCGCGCCGCTACCTGGACGAGCTGACCGCCCGCGAGACGGCCAGGGGGCTGCAAGTGCGTGGCCAGGTGGAGTATGGGCCGATTGTGGCCACCATTCTGCGCGTGGCCGCCGAGGATGCCGCCGACCTGATCGCCATGGCCAGCCACGGCCGCGGCGGCCTGGCCGACGTCTACTATGGCAGCGTCGCCGCCGGCATCCTCCAGCGCATCGACCGGCCGCTGCTCATCGTCCGGGGACGATAGCCATTCAGCCGCCGGCCAAATCCCGGCATTCCTGCGTTTAGCCTATGAACCTGCCCGACTGGTTGCGCTCAGTCCATCACGACGGCTCTGAGCGCTACGTATCGAAGCTCCACCCGCGCCTGGGCGAGACGGTGCGGCTGCGGCTGCGCGTCGCCCAGGCGGCTCCCGTGCGCCGCGTCTTGCTGCGCACCTTCCCCGACGGCGAGCAAGCGCTGATAACCATGCAGCCCGGCCCGACTGAGCCGCCCGCCCAGTGGTGGGAGGCCGACCTGCTCATCGACGCGCCGCTGACCCACTACCGCTTCATCATCGAGGCAGCCGACGGCCTGTGGCACTACGGCGCGGGCGGGCCGTCGGCCCACGTGCCCCTGGACTACACCGATTTCCGCATCCTGGCCGACTATGACCCGCCCGGCTGGCCGGCGGAATCGGTCTTCTACCAGATCTTCCCCGACCGTTTCGCCAACGGCGACCCCGCCACCGACCCGCGGCCGGAGGAGTACGAGTACCGCAGCCACCGGCCCACCACCTACCCCTGGGGCGCGCCGCCGCCGGCCGACCAGCTCTTTCCGCTGGTCTTCTACGGCGGCGACCTGCCCGGCATCGAGTCGCGGCTGGACTATCTGACCGGCCTGGGCGTCAACGCCCTCTACCTGAACCCGGTGTTCACGGCGCTGTCGAACCACAAGTACGACGTGGCCGACTACGACCACGTTGACCCCCACTTCGGCGGCGACGCGGCCCTCGTTTCGCTGCGCCGGGCGTTGGACGCGCGCGGCATGCGCTACATCCTCGACATCGTGCCCAACCACTGCGGCTACTGGCATCCGTGGTTCCAGACAGCGCGGGCCGACAGCGCCGCGCCGGAGGCTGAGTTCTTCACCTTCCGCCGCCATCCTGATGACTATGCGACCTGGCTCGGCGTCTGGACGCTGCCCAAGCTCAACTACCGCAGCGCCGAGTTGCGGCGGCGCGTCTACGACGACGCCGACGCTGTCTTTCGCCGCTGGCTGCGCCCGCCCTTCTCGGCCGATGGCTGGCGCGTCGATGTCGCCAACATGCTCGGCCGGCAGGGGCCGACCCAACTCGGCCGCGAGATCAGCGCCGGCATCCGCCGCGCCGTGCGCCAGGCCCGCCCCGACGCCTACCTCATCGGCGAGAACTTCTTCGACGCCACCGACCAGCTTCAGGGCGACCAGTGGGACGGCGTCATGAACTACGGCGGCTTCACCCAACCGCTGTGGTACTGGCTGCGCGGCTATGACCTGGGCGCGCATGGCTTCGCCGACAAGCTGACCGGCCCCCACTGGCCGACGGAGGCGATGGCCACCAGCTGGCAGGGCCGCCTGGCGACCATCCCCTGGGCCGTGGCCCTGCAACAGTACAACATCCTCGACAGCCACGACACGCCGCGCATCCGCTCGACCGTGGGCGAGAACGACGCGCTGCACCGGCTGGCCGTGGCCCTGCTGTTGACCTTCCCCGGCGTGCCCGGTCTCTACTATGGCGACGAGATCGGCCTGACCGACGTGCCGCGCCTCGGCGCGCGGGGCTGCATGGTCTGGGATGAGGCCCGCTGGAACCGGCCGCTACACACCTTCCACCGCGATCTCATCCACCTGCGCCGCCGCTCGTCGGCCCTCCAGCGCGGCGGCTTCCAGTTGCTGTTGGTGGAAGACGACACCATCGCCTACCAGCGCGATAGCCTCGACGAACGCATCCTCGTCTTCGCCCACCGCGGCGCAATGCCGCGCCCGGCCGGTCGCGTGCCCATCGACCACGCCGGCGTGGCCGACGGGGCGCGCTTCGTGGATGTGCTCGGCGGCGCGGAGTTCGTCGTTGCCGGCGGCGCGCTGCCGCTGCCGGAACTGCCGCAGGGCGCGCTCGTCTTGCAGCAGATCGCGGCGTAGGATGGCCGTGCGCCTTGCCCCCGCCCTGCTAGCCCGCGCTTACGACCTGCTCTACGGCCGCCTCGCCTGGACTTACGACGCCGTCGCCTGGGCTGTGTCGCTGGGGCAATGGCGGGCCTGGGGCGCGGCGGCCCTGCCCTACCTGACCGGGCCGCGCGTGCTGGAGTTGGGCCACGGGCCGGGGCATATGCTGGTGGCCCTGGCCGAGCATGGCTTCGCTCCGGTGGGCCTCGACCTGTCGCCGCAGATGGGCCGGCTGG
>JAIBAS010000310.1 GCA_019695075.1 Promineifilum sp.
GCCAGTTGTGCCAACTCGTCGAGCACCGGCGACCCGTCGCAGGCCAGATAGACGCCCTCGGTATAGAAGCAGATGGCTTGCGGCCGGTAGTCGTTTTCCAGCAGCATTGTCAGATAGGTCTTCAGCAAGCGCTGTTGCAGTTCCGGCTCGCCGCGGCCCATGCCCTGAGCGGGTAGAATGAGCACGGTGTTGGCTGTAAAGGGGGTGTTTGGTTCCATAGCGGCCCTATTATGGCCACATATTGTCCATTTGGCCCGCCCCGCCCGTAGCGCACCTGCCCCCCGTAGCGCAGGCTGTCAGCCTGCCCCCTGTAGCGCGGGATGCCATCCCGCGGTTCGCGTCGAAGACGCGGGATACCATCCCGCGCTACAAAGGGCGGCAAAGATTAGTTGTTCGTCGGTCGCACCTCAACCACCATCATACCGCTGTTGTTGTTCACACTGCGGACAATGATGCGCGTGTTGGTGTCCGGGTTCATGACGCCGGCCTGGGGCGTCTGCGCGTTCCAATACTGCTTGTTGTCGTCGAAGACCGACACGGCCGGGCGGCTCTTTTCGCGCCACGGCGCGCTGTCGTAGTGCAACTGGAACCCATCAGTGCGCTGCTTGCCGAATGTCGAGTCATACGACTGGTAACGGCCGGCTGCTACCCAGCCACCGGGCACCAGCAGGGTCTGAGGATGGGCATCGATGGGCAAGATCAGCCCGTGACCGGGGTGCAGGCTGGTGTCGTTGTCGAGTTGCGAACCGTCCCAGTAATTAATCAACAAGCCGTCCTGGTAACGGAAGTGATCGACCCAGTCCCACAGCGGCGGATCCCAGTAGCCGAAGATGTAGGGGCCGTCGCGCAAAGATTCATCGTAGCCCCAGTAGGTGCGCCACTCGGCGACGTAGGCGTTGAAGTACCACGAGCTTTCCGTGCCGGTTGTGATGTAGAAGCCCCCCTCGGGCGCATACGTCCAGCCGGCGTCGCTCTCCGCGCCGTCCACGGGCGCGCCGCTGACGGCGATCTCGTCCACCTGGAAGCCCGGCTCGGCGACATACGAGTCAGTCCAGTAGTGGAAGCCGAGCAGCGTCGGGCCGCTGAAACTGGACAGATCGGCCGTCACCTGCACCCAGTTGCCATCGGAAGAGCCGGTGATCCCGTGGCCCTCATTCTGGCCGTTGGGGTTGGCGTCGGTGCTGAGGTTCGTCTCCAGATTCGTCCAGGTCGCGCCGCCGTCATTGGAGGCGACGACATAGGCATAGTCCCAATCGAGTTCGATCTCATAGCGCACCTGCGCCGTCAGCGTGGCGTTGGCCGGCAGGTCAAACTCGCGAACCATACGATTGTCCAAATCGTTGCCGTTACCGCTGTAGTAGAAGTGTTCGCCGGCGTAGGGATCGCCCAGATCGAGGACGACTTCCTTGTCCGGCAAGAGAACGAACAGACCCTGGGCGTGGTTGCTCTGATACTCGGCCGGGTTCAGGCGGTGCAGGCTGCGCTCGCCGGCAGAGGCGACCTCATAGTCGAGCCAGCCCAGCTGGAACTTCTCCCAATTGCCCATGTGGCCCGGCTTGTTGCCGATGCTGTCCTGGCCGTCGTCGAGCCAGGAGCCGACCGACATCAGCGTCCAGAAGCCGGTCGAGTTGTCGCCGCCGCTGGTATCGTACAGGTCGGGCAAACCCAGGTCGTGGCCGAACTCATGGGCAAAGACGCCCACGCCGCCGTTCTCACCCTCGATGGTGTAGTCGCCGATCCAGTAGTTGGAGTTGCCGATACGCGTGCCGCCGGCAGGGTTGAAAGCGGGGCCGTCGCTGCCGATCATGTTCACGTAGGCATACCAGCGGTGGCTCCAGATAGCATCGCTGCCCTGCTCGCCGCCGCCGGCATCCTCACCCATCCCGGCGTGAACAGCCTGGAAGTGGTCGATATAGCCGTCCGGCTCGTCGAAGTTGCCGTCGCCGTCGTAGTCGTAGCGATCCCAGACGTCAAACTGGCCCAGATAGGCGTTGATCTGGGCCGTGGACATGCCCGCGTCGCGCTGGTTGTTGAACCAGGCGTTGGCCGAATGGCGCAGGAAGAGCCAGACGTCCGCGCCGCAATCGCCGCCGCCGCAGAGGTTGCTGCCATAGCGGGAGGCGTTGTAAGGCACGCGCACCCAATCGCTCACGTCGCCATCGACCGTATAGACGCCGGAGGACTGCTCCAGATAGTAGTTGCGCACGGAACTGGCCCCGGGCGCGTCGCTGAACAGCAGATTTTCGTAGTAGGCCCGACTGAAGTCGGGAACCCACAGGGCCCAGTTGTTGACACTGCGATCCGGCTCAGGGATTTCGTTGTGTCGCGGGCCGCGCTTGCCTCCGGTGACGGGGTTGACGTTGTTGCCGAACTCGCTCAGGATGGTGAAGATCTTGTCTTCTTTCTCCAGCGCCAATTCGACGTACTCTCCCGGACCGAGTTGCTGAATAGCGCCAGAGCCGATGCCCTGTAGCCGTTGTTGCAGAGCGATCTGTCGCCGGGCGCGCAGTTGCTTGCCCAGCGGGTGCATGACATCATCCTGCCTGCCGACGCTATAAGGTAGGTTCTCAATCGGTTCGAGGCCGTCTTGTTGCACCGGCGCGCCGAGCGCCACGCCAGACAGGCACAGCAGCAGGACAAGGATTGATAGAAAAACGACCGACCACTTAGGGGACATAGGAACCCTCGCTGTTAGTACACATACACGCGAACACCGCGAAATTGGCTCTCCACGCGCCACCTTCTACTAGATATTCGGCCTGGCTAGAGGATCAGAACGGGACACCACCTCCTGTCCCAACGAGTTTTGGCGCCGCCGGCGCACACTCCGGTCGTCTGAGGAAAAAAGTATAGGCGGCCCCAGTGGGGCCGCCTATAGGTAGATTGTCGCGTCTATGGGTGAACGAGGTAGCGCCCGACGACTGTGCCAAGCGCCTCGCGCGCGTCAGGCGTTAACGATCTCGCCGCCGTTCACGTGGATGATCTGCCCGGTGACGTAGGACGAATCCGCCTCCGACGCCAGGTAAACAAAAGCCGGGGCGACTTCCTCCGGCTGGCCGGGGCGACCGAGAGGCACGTCCGCGCCGAACTCATCGACCTTGTCCTCGTCAAACGCGCTGGGGATGAGCGGCGTCCAGATGGGGCCGGGCGCCACGCCGTTGACGCGGATGCCCGTCTTGCGCTTGGCCAGCTGCGTGGCCAGCGAGCGCGTGAAGACAGTAATGGCCCCCTTCGTGGCGCTGTAGTCGAGCAGGTGGTGGCTGCCGCGGTAGGCCGTCACCGACGTCGTGTTGATGATGGCGTCGCCCTTCGACAGGTGGGGCATGGCGGCCTGGGCCATGTAGAAGTAGCCGAAGATGTTGGTGCGGAAGGTGCGCTCCAGTTGCAGCGGGGTGATGTCCTCCAGCCTTTTCTGCGGGTGCTGCTCGGCGGCGTTGTTGACCAGGATGTTCAGCCCGCCCAACTCCTGCACTGTCCGCTCGACCGCCTCGCTACAGAAGTTGACGTCGCCCACATCGCCGGCGATGAGCAGGCAGCGCGCGCCCTCGGCGAGGACTAACTCCTCGGTCTTGCGGGCGTCGCCATGCTCATCCAGATAGACGACGGCCACATTGGCCCCTTCGCAGGCGAAGAGCACGGCCACGGCCCGGCCGATGCCGCTGTCGCCGCCGGTGATCAGCGCGACCTTGCCCTTCAGCTTGCCACTGCCTTTATACTCCGGGGCCTGATACTCCGGCCGCGGCATCATCTGCGACTCGCGGCCGGGTTGAACTTCTTGCGTTTGTGGGGGAATCTCTTCGGGGGTGGGTTTCTTATCGGTCATGGGAGGCACGATAAGCGCCGCGCGTTAGACACAGGTAAACACTGCCCGGCGGCATTAAGTGGCTCTCATCTCGGGCGCTACTCCCCGGCCGCGCCGCACGCGCCCTCGTAGTAGGCCGTGGCGTCGCACTGGCGGCCGTCGGGCAGAGTGCAGATGCCCACCTCCTCGCCGGCGGCGTTGTTGCCTGTGCTGCTGTAGCTGCCGCCGGTGATGGCGCAGAAGCGCCCACCCTCGGTGATATAGCCGGTCACCTTGACGCCGCCAACGGGACAATCGCCACGCAGCAGCGCCCACTCCTCGCACTGCCGGTTGTCATCAAAATAGCAGACACCAAACTCGGCCCCGTCCGGCCGCGCCTCGATCTGCAACGCGCCGCCAACCTCGGCGCAGTTGACCGAGGCCGGGTTGGCGATGGCCGCTGTCGGCTCAACTGGGACGGCCGTTGGTTCGGTGGCGTTGTCGCTGCCGGCCGTGCAGGCCGCCAGCCAGACAATCAGCGCCAACAGCCATAGCGCGCGCTTCATACCTCGCCCATCTCCTAACCCGACGCCAGGGCAATGGCCACCGCCAACGCCAGGGCAATCAACAGCAGAACCGGGTAGACCGGGTTCGACAGACCGGCCTTCAGCGTGCCACCCAGACCCGGATCGCCCATCTCGCTGCCGGCCTCGTCCAGTTCCTTGAGCGCCTGTCGCAGCCGGGCGACGCCCGGCTCCACCAGCACGCGCCCGTTGGGCAGCACCACCGTGGGCACGCTTTCGAAGCCGTTGGCCAGCTGGCGCAGTTGTACGGCCGCGTCGGCGTCCTGGCGAATGTCGCGGTAGGTGTAGGCAATGCCCGCCTCGTCCAGATACGTCCGCACGGGCGGAACCATGGGGCAGCCGGGGCGGCCGTAGACAAGCAATTGGTTGGTCTGATCTTCAGTCTGGTCTTGAGTCATGGTGCCTTAACGTTGTATCCGTGCAAACCGTACGCGGCGCTCGCTAACGACAAGAAACCGCATCATCCCTGTTCAGCGGCCAAAGGCAGAAAGTCAGTTGACTCCAGAGAACGGGAGGCGAATAGCAGACAGGCCCATATATCCTCAACCGCCAGACCTTCATATTCTGCCAAAACGGCTTCGATTGGCTCGCCGTGACCGAGCAAGTTGAGAATATACTCGACGGAGAGACGAGTCCCGCGAATAACTGGTTTCCCCACCATCACGTTGGGATCAAGAACGATGCGTTCGAGAAGTTGCTGCTCACTCATACATCACCATCACTGTGTCGCCAGTCATGAGGTCATCATAGCACACTCTCAGCATCAAAGCAGCCAATGCCCGTCTACTCTTCCACTTCCCACACTTCGACGTGCTCAGCCATCTCGCCCACTTCCAGCCGCGTCAACGGCCCCAGCGTCTCCAGTTCCAGGTGGCGCTCGCTGGCGTAGACCTCCACGTTACAGCCGAAATCGACGTGCGGCCGCTCCGGCTGCGGCGTCCAGCGCTTGCGGAAGGTGACGCCCTCATAGCGGTACTCCGCCCAACCCGCCCGGTTCATCGTGCCGATCTTGAACGGCACGGCGCGGGGCTGGGCGACGACCTCGATGGCCGCCTCGGTCAGGCGCAGGCGCGGATCGTCCCAACGGCTATAGGGCCACAGGGCAACCACGCGGTTGGGCAGCAGATCGTCCGGATCGCCCGGCGGCGTCGGCAGGACAGCCGTGCCGCCGGTCTTCAATTGCGTAATCGCCCACGGGGCCAGTTCAACCGGCCACAGGCCCAGGTTGGTCAGGCGGTGGGTCAGGGTCACGCGCGGCGCGTCGGCCGCCAGCCGCAGGCGAATCTCCTTGTGGATGCCCGAATGCGGCTCCATGTAGCGCAGGCAGACGCCATCGCCCTCGGCCGCGGGCGGCAGCGGCGCCACCGTCAGACCGCCGTCATCGGGGATGTAGGTGCGGGCGGCCGTCTCCGGCGCGTGCCACAGCCGGTGACCGCCCCACAGATGGAACGGCCCATAGGGCGAGTCGAGCTGCTGGCGCGGCGTCTCGGCCAACAGGTTCTGCCCCAGCCGGCGCGGGATCAGCCGGACGATGCGCGGCCCGGCGTGGGTCAGGTAGTCGATGGTCAGATACGCATTCTCAAGGCGAGCGGTCGGAAGGCTATAGTAGTCTGTCACAAGTATTTATCCTCCGACGGCCATTATAACGGCTCCACCTCCAGCCCAAAAACCTTCATCCCCATACGCATGTCATTGATATGATGCCCCGTCAGCACCAGGTAGTGATGCGACGTTGCCCGGCGCACCAGCCGGTGGCCATCGGGCACGTGGATGACGCCGCCGTTGAGGCAGTCGGAGCCGGGAAACTGGGCGTAACCGGCCAGCGTACCCTCCACGGCCGTCAGCCGCGCCAGCGACGGGTGCAGCTTGGCCAACGTCACCGGCCCGACGGGGAAGCGGGCGTCGATGGCGTGGGCGTTCGCGTCGACGATGGCCAGCACCTTCGGCCGCATCGTCCACTGCGTGCCGAAACTGGGCGGCAGCAGCCCATAGTAGCCGCAGTGGGCCACCAGGACGTAGTTCTCCGGATTCGGGTCGGGGTAGGTGCGCACGTCCGGGAAATGGGGGATGCGCTCGTGCTTCAGCGCCGGGCCGCTCATCAGCGACGGGTACAGGTTGGTCATCATGATCGGCGTGTCCAGCGCTTGGTGGAGGATGGTCTTGGTGGCCATCGACAGCGTATCGGCCTCGCAGCCCCAGATGAGCCGCCCCTCCTCGTAGAGCATCATCCACGCCAGGCAGGGGGTCGTGTCGCTGAAGTGAGATTCGTTCAGGCAGTTGATGCCCGCGCTGACGATGTCGCTGTCGGCGGCCAGCTCCTCGCGCATGGCCAGGTAGATCTTGACCGCGCTCAGCAGCGGCTGCTCCGGCAAGGCCACCGGCCATTGCCAGTGCGCCCACTCGGCCGCCGCGGCTTGGTTGGGGATGGCCCGCGCCCGCGCGCCGAACTCGCGGAAGCTCTTCTTGATGATGGTGATGCCGAACTTATCCAGCAGCCGTTGCGCGGCCTCGTCCTCCCACCAGTAGAAGCGCTTGAAGATGGGCGCCTGGAAGCCCTCGCCGGGGTTGTCCTGGAAGACGAGGAACTTGCTACCCCGCAACCGCCGCCGCGTCGCCGCCGCCCGGCAGAGCATGCGCGTCTGCGCCAGGGTGTAGGGGGCCAGCGCCGTCACGCCCTCCCCTTCCAGATAGGCGACGATCTCCCAGTCCCACATGTTGAGCGTGCCGAACTCCGAGGTGATGACCAGAATGGGCACGTCGATGCGGCGGAAGTCGTCCACGCGGCGATAGGCCTCGCCCAGCAGTTGGGGGAAGACGGCCGCGTCGGCCTCACGCGGCAGCCCCCGGCCCAGGGCCACCGGCTCCAAAAACTCGGCATCATCGGCCAGCAGTTCGCGCAGCCGGGCCAGTTGCCCATCGAAGCCCTCGTCGCGGCCCGGATCGAAGTAGACGGGTGCCAGTTTCGCTTTCATGTCCTTCTCCTTGGCCCGGCGCATCACCGGACCGTCGCCGCGGCCCGCTCCAGCTGGGCGAACACCTCCGGCGTCAGGTCAACGTGGAGCACCTGGGCCACCACCTGCGACCAGCCGTGGACGAAATAGATCCAGCCGTCTTCCACGCGCAATTCCCGGCTGTCCACCTGCCGCAGGGCCTGGTGCATGAAGTCCAGCTCGCCGCGGTAGTTGAACTCCCAGGCGATACCGCGGTGGGGGAAGATGCCCGCGTCGGTGATGGGCGAGCCGGGCGAGTCCTTGCCCATGCCCGTGGCGTTGATGACCAGGCTGTGCTCCGGTAAGAAGCCCATGATCTCGTCGTTGACGCGCGGGTCAGCGTTGCAGATGGCTTCAACGGCGATGTCGGTGCCAATGCGCGCGACCATCTCCTGCAGGTGGTCGAGCCGCCCCGGCGAGCGGTTGACGACGATGAAGCGCCGCGGCCGGTCGGCCGGGTCGGGCTTGTTCATCAGGTATAGCAGTGTGGCCACGGCCGATCCGCCCGCCCCCAGGCACAGCACTTCCGCGCCGGTGCGGCCGAAGTAGCCCGGCTCGATGATGGCCTCCAGGCTCAGGCCGGCGGTGATGGGGTCTTTGGCGTGCCCCTCCAACCGGCCGTCCAGCTTGGAGATCGATGACACCTCGCCGGTGATCCGGGCGTAGCTGTCGGCGTAGTCGAACAAGTCGCGGGCGGCGTTGAACAGGTCGATCTTGTGCGTCGTCACCAGCGCCCCCAGGCTGAGCGGGTCGTACTTGATCTGGGCCACGCTGGCGCGGTAGCGCTCTGGGTCGTCGTGCATGGGGTGGTCGATGCCGCGCAAGACGACGTCCGGCCGGCCGAGCGCCGCCATCCACAGCGGAAAGACCTTGTTGATCGACGACTTGCCCGTCGTCACGCCGATGAAGTACATCGTCGGCTGCGGCTGCGTGAGGATTGGATATTGCTGTGACATGGCGCCTTTCCGGTGTGGTGGGTGGACAGTAAACAGTAGACAGTAAACAGTGGGTCAGTGGTCCGTCGTCCGTGGTCGGCGGTCAGCGGTCGGCAGTCAGCCGCACGCCGCCGCCACGGCCGCCGCGAACCGCCGCGCCGTGGCCTCGATTTCATCGAAGCGCCCCTCTTTGGCCAGCTTGCCCGGCGAGAGCTGGCTGCCCGCGCCGACGGCGAACACGCCCGCGCGGAACCAGTCGCCGACGTTGTGTTCGTCGACGCCGCCGGTGGGCATCAGCGCGATGTCGGGGAACGGCCCGCGCAGCGCCTTGACGTAATCCGGCCCGACGGCCGAGCCGGGAAACAGCTTGACCACATCCGAGCCGAGTTGGTGGGCGCGCCACACCTCTGTCGGCGTCAGCGCGCCGATCATGACCGGCAGCCCGGTGGCGACCATCGCCCGGCCGAGCGCCTCGTCGGTGATGGGGCTGACGATGTAACGCGCCCCGGCGGCCAGGGCCTCTTCGGCCTGCTCCGGCCGCGTCAATGTGCCCATGCCCAGCAAGATCTGCTCGCCAAAGCGCGCGTCAAGGGCGCGGACGACCCCGACGGCATCCGGTGTCGTGTAAGTGATCTCGATGCCCAGCACGCCGCCGGCCACCAGCGCCTCGACCATGCGTACGGTTAGCTCCGGCGACGGCCCGCGGATGACGGCCACCAGGCCGAGTTCGTGCAGGCGGTTCAAGGTTGATTCTTTGTCGCTCATATCGCTCTCGTCTACTTGTAGCGCGGGATGGTAGCCCGCATCTGGGCGATGCGGAACGCTATCCCGCGCTCTCATCATTGGGCGTGAACGCGCCATACCGGTCGCCGAACGCCCAGCAGTCCAGTTCGGGCGGTTGAATGCCGATCTGGGTCAGGATGGTCATGATGTGGGCGCGGTGCTCGGTCGCGTGGTTGATCGCCTGGGCCAACACTACGCCGGCCGGCAGCGCCCAGCGGCCGTCCTCTTCCACGGAGTGAGCCATCGCCGACGGGGCCACGCCGGCGGCCACGGCCATCAGCCCTTCGTCGAACAGACGACAGTTTTCGCGCAGTGGGGCCAGGGCGGGCTTATCTTCCCGGCGCATGCGGGCCACCGGCGAATCTCCGGTCAGGAGAAACAAATAGCCCTGCGCCGCGCGCACGAGGTGGTTCAGCGTGTCATAGATCGAGCCATACGTCCCGACGGCCGTCGCCGCCAGTTGCGCCTCGTCCAGCGCGACACAGGCGTCGAACAACTTCAGGTTGGCCCACAAATTGTGCCGGAACATCGTCGCCAGCGCCGTCTCGCCTTCCGGCCAAACGTCTTGAAGATCCATCACGTCGTTCATCCTTACTCCTGACATCACCTGGAAACTCTCACCCAACCCGATACCGCGGCTCCTCACCCCGCAGAACGGCCAGGCAATCCGCCAGCGCCATGCGCCCCATCGCCGTCGTCGCGCCGTCGGTGTGCGCGCCCATGTGGGGCGTGGCGATGACGTTGGGCAGGGCCAGCAGCGGGTTGCCGGCCGCCGGCGGCTCGGCGGCGAACACGTCCAGCGCCGCG
>JAIBAS010000103.1 GCA_019695075.1 Promineifilum sp.
GCGGCCAGCCGCTCCAATTCCATCTTCTTCTGCCACAGGAAGTCGCGCGTCGTCTTGACCGTGCCCAGATAGACGGCCGTCGCGTTATTGGCCGCGCGCATCGGCGTGAACACCGCCTCCAGGTGCGGCCCGTTGATGTCCTGCACTTCGTCGATGAACAGCGCGTGGTGGGCCGTCTCGCCGCGGCTGGCCGCCAGCGGGTGCGCCGACAGAAAGACGATGCTGGCCTTGCCCACGGTGCGCCGCATGGGGTGGTTCTGCTTCTTGGCCCGGCCGCGCGTCCAGGCGTTGTCCAGCCGGTCATCCAGACGCCGCGCCCCACGCCCCGCGCCGTCGCCCGTGGCGGCGAAGACGATGTTGCCGCCCTTCTTCTGGAACAGCAGCAGGAAGTAGACGAGCAGCTGCGCTGTGACTTCGTTCTTGCCCGACTGGCGCGGGAAGATGAGCAGGTACTCGTCGCCACGGTTGCTGAGGATGGACTGGATGATCGGTTCGGTGACCTGCATCTGGTATTGGTACAGTGGGACGCGGATGACCTTGCGGCTGAACGCTCCGAAATCGCCGAGCAGGCTGATGATGGCTTGCTTGATGGCCGTGTTGCTCATAGCAGCGCCGGTTGGGTTGGCGACGGCCGCTCCCGCGCCAGCCGTCGCCGGATCAGGTCGCAGTACTTCGGTTCCTGCTCGATCAGAATGGCCCGGCGGCTCATGTTGCGGGCGGCGACGCCGGTCGTCCCGCTGCCGGCGGCGATGTCCAGGACGGTCTCGCCGGGGTTGGTGTAGGTGCGGATCAGATACTCGTACAGTTCGACCGGCTTCTGCGTCGGGTGGTCGGGGATGTGGACGGTCTTGAAGGTCAGGACGCGGTTCGGATAGTAGAGCGTCGACAGGTTCGCCGGCTGGTGGACGGACTTGTTGTAGTGAGCGTTGTGGCGCGGCGAGGCCCGGCCGCGGCCGTGCTGCTGCCCCTCGCGCATCTGCGGGTTGTACGCCGGTTGTCGAGGCGCGAAAACGAGGATGTCTTCGACGTTGTTGAGCGGCCGTCGCCGGGCATTCAGGAAGTCAGTGGCCCGGTTCTTATGCCACACCCAACTGTAGCGGAACCACTTGAGGTTGCTGGCGACGAGAATGCTGGTGAACGGCTGGACGGCCGTAGTGATGAAGACGCCGGTCGGTTTGAGCACGCGCCCGACTCCGGCCCACATCGGCCCAATGGGGATGACCGCATCCCAGGCGCAGCCGGTTGTGCCGTAGGGCAAGTCGGTGATGATGGCGTCGATGCTGTCGGCCGGCAGTTGGGGCATTACATCGAGACAGTTTCCCTGGTAGAGTTGCATGGCTGGCGTTGGCGTGCGTGTGTGTAACCGATGGCATAAGCGGCGACCAGGGCGCGGTGGATGGCGCGTTCCATGCCGCTGAAGGTCATCCCTCTGGCGTTCATGACCAGCGTCAGGGCGGTCAGCTGTGCCAGCGAACCGGCTTCGGCCGGGACGCCCAGGCGGCAGCCGATGTCGTGCCACTGGTCGAGCGTTTGCTGGGCTTCGCGGATCGCGGCGACGAGCTCCGGGTCTTCATCGGTCGTGTCGATGGTCATGTCTGTCTCAGCGGCTATGGGGTCACTCTTCATCGCGGTCTTGCAGCCGGTCCATATCGCCCAGCGCTTCCTCCAGGATGTCGGCAAACGACGCGCCGCCGTTGTTGCGGGCGATGAGGTGGGCGACGGTGCGCGTGCCCTGGTAGGCCAGGTTGACCATCGTCGCCAGGTCTTTGACGGTGAACTCCCGGCCGCTGTCGTTGAGGTAGCGGGTGATGCGCCGCACCAGCGTGCGGATGAGGCCGATCTCCCCCGACAAGTCCTGGTTGTCCACCAGTCCGGCCAGGTCGGCGATCTCGTCATCCTCCAGGACGGCCGAGTAGAAACCGTGGCTGCGGTGATTCTGGTTGCCGTGCGGCGCGCCCTGCTCATCGCGGTTGAGGCCCATGTGGGAGACGCAATAGACCCCGCCGCGCACCGGCGGCCGGCGGCAGGGCAGCCCGGCGCGCGTCGTGGCGATGCAGGTGGGCTTGTCCGCGGGCAGAGCGGCATCGGTCATGGCCTCCATTGTAGGTTTGGCCCCTGACCGTTTTTGTGGTACTATTGGAGCACGCTCCATGGTGTTGCATCCATGGTGTGTGTGTGGCCCCTGTTACCGGCTTGCCGGGGCAGGGGTTTTTTCTTGGCCGCATTTCGCGCGACGACGCTCAGGCCGGTGACGCGATGAGGTAGCCGGAGGGCGGCGGCTGCCGCCATTCGGACGAGCCTTGCCCGCTCGCTTCGTCAGTGCGCCAGCGTGTTGCCGTCGCGCTACGTGCTGTCAGCGGTCGCGGGCGTCGTCCAGTAGATCTGATTGGGAGTAAGGGGGTGGTTCATGTTGCATTCCTATACGGCGTGTGTGTTAGCAAAGCTATGAGAATTGTAGACCAAACGTTCGGAAAAACAAGCCTGTATTTTATACGTGAGTGATCATAGATGTGCACAAGTGAAGCGCACAGCTAAGTTGTGCACCTTCTGGATAGACAATTGTTATGGCTACTTAATGACACTTTAATCTAGCCCAACGACCCTGAGCCCGTAGTCAGTTCAATAGACCGTATACAGCAAAGGAAATGTAGACTGCCACGAACGCAATAATGCTAACTGTAGCTAATGTTTTCGCTCGCATAAATAGGCCGAGTCGAGACTTTTTTAGGGTTCTTGTTCCATCCCCGATACTTAACACTATCTCCTGACCGGAAAAGTAACTGGCACCTTTAGAAAGCGTACCGACGGGAGGTTGGAGAAATCTCTCCTCTAGTTCGCGTGCTGAGAGAGTCCAATAGTAATGATGTTCGAATCCTTGAGTTACAAGTACAAACCAAACAAAGCAAAGTATTAGGCCAACCGCAGATAAAGCTAATAATAGGGACTTTGGACCACTTTCCGTGGCTG
>JAIBAS010000036.1 GCA_019695075.1 Promineifilum sp.
TGCCCAGCACCGGCAGCACCCGCGCCGGGGGGCGCAGCAGCCAGGCCAAAGCGACCTGATCGACGCCCGCGCCGCCCAATTCCTGACCGACGCGCTCGAGCGCCCACCGCACCCGCCCGGTTCGCTCGTCGCCGGGGTTGAATAACCGCCCGCCGACCAGCGGCGACCAGGCCATCGGCGGCACGCGCAGCCGTTGGGCCTGGTCGAGCGTGCCGTCATGGAGCGGATCGAGAGCCAGCACCGACAGCTCGATCTGGTTGGTGACCAGGGGAAAGTCGAGGCGCGCTTGCAGCAGGTCGAACTGCCAGGGCATGAAGTTGCTGACGCCGAAGGCCAGCGCCTTGCCGGCCGCCCGCAGCGCCGCGAACGCCTCGGCCACCTCGTCGGCGTCCAGCAGCGGATCGGGGCGGTGGATGAGCAGCAGGTCGAGGCGATCGGTGTGGAAGTGGCGCAGGGCGTTTTCGGCCGCGCCGGCGATGGCGGCGCGGCTGGTGTCATAGTGATGGACGCGGTTGCCCGGCCGGTTGCCGCTGACGAGCTGGATGCCGCACTTGGTGACCAACTCCAGGCGGTCGCGCAGCCCCGGCTCGGCCGCCAGCGCCGCGCCGAAGCGCTCCTCGCAGGTGTAGCCGCCGTAGATGTCGGCGTTGTCGAAGGTGGTGATGCCCAGGTCGAGGCAGCCGTGGATGAAGCCCAGCAGCGCGCCGGTGTCCATGCCCCAGTCGCCCAGCCGCCACACCCCGGCCACCAAGCGCGAGAGCGCCGGCCCGGCGTCGGTCATTTGAATGCGCGAGACAGCCATATCGTTTTCTCCTTCGCCGCCACGCTCCGCGCCAGCGCCCGCCCCGCGGCTACTGGAGGCCATAGGAGGCGAAGCCAAAGACCATGATCAGAAAGATGTAGATGCACAGCAGGGGGATGGCGATCAGAAAACCGGCCAGTAAGTAATGGCCATAGACGGCAAACGCCCGCTTGAGCAGGTTGTGGCTGAGCAGCCAGGTGTTGGGCAGGCCGGCCTTCGGCTCCAGGCGTTCCTGCGTCTCCAGGGCGTTGACCCGGCCGCGCAGGTACTCAAGCTCCTGGCGCATGGCTTCGATCTGCTTCAGGGTTTCGTCGTCTTCGTACACAATGTCCTCCAGTTGTCGCTCTTCTTAAGCCAACCGTGCCCGTTGCGCCCGCGTCAGCCCAGCTACAACCCGCTCATAGGAGTGGTCGATCATCTCGCGCACGTCTTCCGTGGGGATGCTGCCATCGAGCGTCAGGGTGTTCCAGTGGGTCTTGTTGAGGTGATAGCCGGGGCGGACGGCCGAGTAGACGGCGCGCCAGACGAGCGCCTGACCCGGCTCGCACTTCAGGCTGACCGTCAGCGGCCGTTCCTGCCAGGCGACAAGGGCGAACATCTTGCCGGCCACCTTGTAGACCAGCACTTCGGGGCCGAAGGGTAACTCCTCGGTCGCTCCTCGCCGGGCCAGCAGGGTGGCTTTCAGCTCATCCAGGTCCATGCCCGGCCCCTAGAGCACGTCGGCCAGCGCCCGCAGGAGCACGGCGACCGATTCCGGCCGGGCGTTGTAGCCCATCAGGCCGACGCGCCAGACCTTGCCGGCCAGATCGCCCAGGCCGCCGGCGATCTCGATGTTGTACTCCGTCAGCAACCGGCGCGAGACGGCCGCGGCATCGACGCCGGCGGGCACGCGCACCGTCGTCAGGCTCGGCAGGCGAATCTCCAGCGGCACGTGCGGCTCCAGCCCCAGTTCGCCCAGCCCGGCCCAGAGGCGCTCGGCCACGGCCTGATGGCGCGCCCAGCGGGCGGCCAGCCCCTCCTCGGCCGCCAGCCGCAACCCTTCGCGCAGGGCGTAGAAGAGGTGCATCGGCGCGGTGTGGTGGTAGGCGCGCGGCGACCCGAACCAGTACTTGCCCAGTAATTCGCTGTTCATGTACCAGTTGGCGATGGGCGTCTTGCGGTTGCGAATCTTGTCCAGCGCCCGCGGGCCAAAGGTGATCGGGGCCAGGCCCGACGGGCTGCTGAGGCACTTCTGCGAGCCGCTATAGGCCACGTCGAGGCCCCAGGCATCGGCGTAGAGCGGCACGCCGCCCAGGCTCGTCACCGTATCGACTAGCAGCAGGCAGTCGTGCTCGCGGCACAGTTCGGCCAGCCCTTCCAGTGGTTGGCGCACGCCGGTGGAGGTTTCGGCATGGACGAGGGCCAGCACGCGCGGCCGGTGGGCTTCCATGCCCGCGCGCAGTTCCTCCGGCGAGAAGGCCGCGCCCCACGTCGTCTCCAGGCAGCGCACGTCGGCCCCGTAGCGCCCGGCCATATCGACCATGCGCCGGCCGAAGTAGCCGTTGACGCCGACCAGAACGCGGTCGCCCGGCTCAACGACGTTGGCAAAGGCGGCCTCCATGCCCGAACTGCCGGTGCCGCTGATGGCGATGGTATACTCGTTGTCCGTTTGCCAGGCGTAGCGCAACAACTCGCTGACCTCGCCCATGACCTGGAGGAAGGTCGGGTCGAGGTGGCCGACGGTCGGGGCAAGCATGGCCGCCAGCACGCGCGGGGCGCTGTTCGACGGCCCCGCGCCCAGGAGGATGCGCGGCGGCATATCAATGGACGGCAGGTTGAGGCGATGATTGTCAGTGATGGTGAAGGTGTCTATACTCATGGTTCCCTCGCTCCGCGGCGGGAAAGTGGGCGCCAAACCGGAGAGATAATCGATGATAACACCCAATTTGCTGCGCGGCGAAAAGGTCAGACTGACGGCTGTGACCTCGGCCGACCTGGCCACCATCACCCGCTGGTGGGCCGACCCCGACTTCATGCGCCTCTACAACACTGCCCCGGCCGCGCCGCGCAACGAAGACCAGATCAGCCGCCGCTTCGAGCTGAGCCAGACCAGCAATGAGGCCTTCCTCTTCGCCATTCGCCCACTGGGTGGAACCTCGCCGGCCGATGACGACACGCTCATCGGCCTGCTGGAACTGGACGGCGTGGAATGGGCCAACCGGACGACGTTCGTCAGCATCGGCATCGGCGACGCCGCCCACCGCGGCCAGGGCTACGGCACGGACGCCATGCGCGTGGGCCTGCGCTTTGCCTTCCACGAACTCAATCTCCACCGCGTCTGCCTGACCGTGTTCAGCTATAATGAGGATGCCATCGCCCTGTACGAGCGCCTCGGCTTCACGCGCGAGGGCAGCTACCGGGAGCATCTTGAGCGCGACGGCCGGCGCTACGATATGTATCTGTACGGGTTGTTGCGACCCGAATGGGAGAAGAACCTGTGAGGGGCCAGGGGCCAGGGAGGCGCGTCCTTCTCTGACTCCGGCAAGCTTGAGGCTGGCCCCTAATCGTGTGAGAAAATAGACGGAGGCAAACATGATCAATCTGGCGGTCTTACTCGAGGACAGCGCGCGGGAAGTGCCGGCGCGCACGGCGGTCATCTTCAACGACGTGAAACTCTCCTACGCGGCCGTCAACGGGGCCGCCAACCAGATCGCCAACGGGCTGGTCGGGTTGGGCATCAAGCCGGGCGACAAGGTGGCCCTGAGCTGCCCCAACCTGCCCTTCTTCCCCATCGTCTATTACGGCATCCTCAAAGCCGGGGCGGTCGTCGTGCCGCTCAACGTCCTGCTGAAGGGGCGGGAGATCGCCTATCACTTGCAGGACTCCGACGCCAAGGCCTACTTCTGCTTCCAGGGCACGCCGGAATTGCCGATGGGCCAGTTCGGCTGGGAGGGCTTTCAGCAAGTCGATGGCTGCGAGCACTTCTTCCTGATCACCGCCAACCCGGCCGCGCCGTCGCCCATCGAGGGCGCGCCGACTCTGGGCCAGCTCATGTACGGCAAGCCGCCGGCCTTCGACACGGTGATGACCAACGCCGATGACACGGCCGTCATCCTCTACACCAGCGGCACGACCGGCAGCCCCAAGGGCGCGGAACTGAGCCACAGCAACATGATCCTCAACGCCCGCCTGTCAGACACGATGTACTCGCGCGTCGACGGCGACGTACACCTGGTGGCTCTGCCCCTATTCCACTCGTTCGGCCAGACGGTACAGATGAACGCCGGTTTCTACAACCGCTGCACGCTGTCGCTGTTGGCGCGCTTCGACCCCGACACGGCCCTGACGGTCATGGAGCGCGACAACGTGACCATCTTCGCCGGCGTGCCGACGATGTACTGGGCCATGCTGAATCACCCCAACCCGGAGAAGTTCGACCTGCAGAAGATCTCGCGCAACCTGCGGCTGGCCGTCTCCGGCGGCTCAGCCATGCCCGTCGAGGTGATGCGCGCCTTCGGCGAGAAGTTCACCGTCGAGATTTTGGAGGGCTACGGCCTGTCGGAGACCAGCCCGGTGGCGACCTTCAACCGGCTCGACCGGCCGGCCAAGCCCGGCTCGGTGGGTCTGCCCGTCTGGGGCGTCTCTGTGCGCATCGTTGATCTGGAGGACAACGACGTAGCCCAGGGCGAGATGGGCGAGATCGTCATCAAAGGCCACAACATCATGAAGGGCTACTACAAGAAGCCCGAAGCCACGGCCGAGGCGATGCGCAACGGCTGGTTCCACACCGGCGACATCGGCAAGTTCGACGAGGACGGCTTCATCTACATCACCGACCGGGTCAAGGACATGATCATCCGCGGCGGTTTCAACGTCTACCCGCGCGAGATCGAAGAGGTGATGATGACCCACCCGTCGGTCAGCCTGGCCGCGGTGGTGGGCGTGCCCCACGAGAGCCACGGCGAAGAGGTCAAGGCCTACGTCATTCTGAAGCCGGGGCAAGCGGTGGACGAAGAGGAGCTGATCGACTGGTGCAAGGGCTGCATGGCCAGCTACAAGTACCCGCGCGAGATCGAGTTCCGCGACGCGCTGCCGATGACGGCCACGGGCAAAATCCTCAAGCGCGAACTGCGGTAGGGACGAAGCGCTCACGCAAAGCCGCAAAGGGAGCAAAGGACGCCAAGAAGAGTGCTTTTCTTCTTGGCGTCTTTGCGTCTTGGCGATCTTTGCATGAGGTCTTCTTTACACTTTCTTGACGCCCCCGCGCCGAATCTTGAGCGCACCGCTCCCCGTCTAGAGCGACAATGACGGTGTAATGCCCGAAGGTTATAGACCCCCTTCCGGCAGGAGCACCGTGATGAATCTTGGCTGGTTGCTGGCCGGGCTGGTTGCCGTGGCCTTGCTTATCTACCTCGTCTACTCCCTGCTTTACCCGGAGAGGTTCTGATACATCCACGTTAAAAACCGAGTTTCTGCGAGAAACTCGGTTTCTAGCCCGGAGAGGTTCTAAATATGTCCGCACTGGAGATCGTGCAAGTCGTTCTCTATCTGTTGTTGCTGATCGCCATCACGCCGCTGTTGGGCGGCTATATGAAGCGCGTCTTCGATGGCGAGCGCACCTTTCTCACGCCCGTCCTGCGGCCGGTCGAGAATCTCATCTATCGCCTGAGCGGCATCAAGCCGGAAGTGGAGCAGCACTGGAAGGAGTACACGCTGGCCCTGCTGGCGTTCAACATCCTCGGCTTCTTGTTGCTGTTTGTCATGCAACTGCTGCAAGGTGTGTTGCCGCTCAATCCCGAAGGGCTGCCGGGCGTTGAGCCGTGGCTGGCCTTCAACACGGCCACGAGCTTCATGACCAACACCAACTGGCAGTCCTACGCCGGCGAAACCACCATGAGCCAGTTGACTCAGATGGTCGGGCTGGGCGTCCAGAACTTCCTCAGCGCGGCCACGGGCATCGCTGTGGTGATCGCCCTGACGCGCGGGCTGGCGCGCAAGTCGGCCAAGACGCTGGGCAACTTCTGGGCCGATCTGGTGCGCTCGACGCTCTACATCCTGCTGCCGCTGGCGCTGGTCTTTGCGCTCATTCTGGTCAGCCAGGGCGTCGTGCAGAACTTCGACGCCAATGTGACCGCCACAACGTTGACCGGCGAGACCCAGGTCTTGCCCCAAGGCCCGGCGGCGTCGCAGATCGCCATCAAACAAATCGGCTCCAATGGCGGCGGCTTCTACAACGCCAACAGCGCCCACCCCTATGAGAATCCGACGCCGTTGACCAACTTCCTGGAGATGTTCGCCCTGCTGGCGATTGCCGCGGCGCTGACGAACACCTACGGCCGCATGGTCGGCTCGACGCGGCAGGGCTGGGTCATCTTCGCCGCCATGTTTGCGCTCTTTGCCGTCCTGCTGGGGGTCATGTTGCTGTCCGAATACAGCGCCAACCCCGTCCTGGGCGTGGCCGGGGCAATGGAAGGCAAGGAGACGCGCTTCGGCGTGGCCAACAGCGTCCTGTGGGCCGGGGCCACCACGTCGGCCTCCAACGGCTCGGTCAACGCCATGCACAGCAGCCTCAGCCCACTCGCCGGCGGCGTGGCCCTGCTCAACATGCTGCTGGGCGAGGTCATCTTCGGCGGCGTGGGGGCGGGCCTCTACGGCATGCTCGTCTTCGTCATCCTGACGGTCTTCATCGCCGGACTGATGGTCGGCCGCACCCCGGAGTACCTGGGCAAGAAGATCGAGGCGCGCGAAGTGCAGATGGCCACTTTGGCGGTGCTATTCCCGGCGGCGTCGATCCTGCTGCTGACGGCGCTGGCTACCGCCGTCGACGCCGGGCTGTCCAGCCGGCTGAGCGCCGGGCCGCACGGCTTCAGTGAAATCCTGTACACCTACACCTCAGCCACGGCCAACAACGGCAGCGCCTTTGCCGGGCTGAACGCCAACACCGCCTTCTATAACATCACCCTCGGCCTGGCGCTGTGGGTCGGTCGCTTCGGCGTCATCATCCCGGTCATGGCCATTGCCGGCAGCATGGTCGGCAAGACCGTGGCCCCGCCCTCGCTGGGCACCTTCCCGACCGACCGGCCGCTGTTTGTGGGCATGTTGATCGCTGTAGTGGTTATCGTCGGGGCGCTGACCTTCTTCCCGGCGCTGTCTCTCGGCCCCGTTGCCGAACATTTTCTCCTGGCAGCCGGCCAGGGCTTCTAGTGATGGAGTGATGCAGTGATGGAACCCAAATCCAAAGCACGGCCCCTCTTTGACGCACCGATTGTACGGCGGGCGGTGGGCGATTCCTTCCGCAAGCTGGACCCGCGCCAGCAGGCCAGGAACCCCGTCATCTTCGTCGTGGCTATCGGCGCAACCCTGACGACGATCATCCTGATCGCCGACCTGGTTCGCGGCAACACTGTCGAGCTGGCCTTCAACGCGCAGATCGCCCTGTGGCTGTGGTTCACGGTGCTGTTTGCCAACTTCGCCGAAGCGATGGCCGAGGGGCGCGGCAAGGCGCAGGCCGACAGCCTGCGCAGGGCGCGGCGCGAACTGGTTGCTCGCCGGCTGGTGGGCAGCAACGGCCGTCAAAAGGAAGAACAAGTCCCCGCGTCACAGTTGCGTCGCGGCGATCTGGTCGTCTGCGAAACGGGCGACCCCATCCCCGGCGACGGCGAAGTAGTCGAAGGCATCGCCAGCGTCGATGAGTCGGCCATCACCGGCGAATCGGCGCCGGTCATCCGCGAGAGCGGCGGCGACCGCAGCGCCGTCACCGGGGGCACGCGCGTCCTTAGCGATCGCATCGTCGTCCGCATCACTGCCGAGCCGGGCAGCAGCTTCCTGGATCGGATGATCGCCCTCGTCGAAGGGGCCAAGCGGCAGAAGACGCCCAACGAGATCGCCCTGACCATCCTGCTATCGGGTCTGACGATCATCTTCCTGCTGGCCGTGGTTTCCCTGCGCCCCTTCGCCGCCTACGCCGAAGCGGAGTCGGGCCTGACGCGGGCGACGACATCCGTGCCTGTGCTCATCGCCCTGCTCGTCTGCCTCATCCCGACAACGATCGGCGGCCTGCTGAGCGCCATCGGCATCAGCGGCATGGACCGGCTCATCCAGCGCAACGTACTAGCCACGAGCGGCCGGGCCGTGGAGGCCGCCGGCGACGTGGACGTACTGCTGTTGGACAAAACGGGCACGATCACCCTTGGCAACCGCATGGCCACGGCATTCCACACGGCACAGGGCGTAGCCCAGACCGATCTGGCCGACGCGGCGCAGCTCTCCTCGCTGGCCGACGAGACGCCGGAAGGGCGCTCCATCGTTGTGCTGGCCAAGGAGCGTTATGGCCTGCGCGGGCGCGAGGTGGCCGAACCCCATGCCCAGTTCGTGCCCTTCACCGCTCAGACGCGCATGAGCGGCGTCGACTTCGCGGCGCGCAACGGCACGCCGGCCATGACCATCCGCAAGGGAGCGGCCGACGCGGTGAAACGCTACGTTCAGGAACTCGGCGGCGCGTTCCCGGCCGGCGTGGAAGACATTGTCAACGGTATCGCCAAGGGCGGCGGCACGCCGCTGGTTGTGGCCCGCGATAGGGATGTGCTCGGCGTCATCGAACTGAAGGACATCGTCAAGGGCGGCATCAGCGAGCGGTTTGCCCAGCTGCGCCAGATGGGCATCCGCACGGTCATGATCACCGGCGACAACCCGCTGACGGCCACGGCCATCGCCGCCGAGGCGGGCGTGGACGACTTCATGGCCCAGGCGACGCCGGAAGACAAGCTGCAACGCATTCGCGCTGAGCAGGCCGCCGGCCACCTGGTCGCCATGACCGGCGACGGCACGAACGACGCCCCGGCGCTGGCCCAGGCCAACGTCGGCGTGGCCATGAACACCGGCACGCAGGCGGCGCGCGAGGCGGGCAACATGGTTGACCTGGACAGCGACCCCACCAAGCTCATTGAGGTAGTGGAAATCGGCAAGCAACTGCTCATGACCCGTGGCGCGCTGACGACGTTCAGCATTGCCAACGATGTGGCCAAGTACTTTGCCATCCTGCCGGCGCTGTTCGCCACGCTCTATGCCGTGGGCGGGGGCGATGGGCCGTTGAGCGCGCTCAACGTCATGCGCCTGGCCTCGCCGCAAAGCGCCATCCTGAGCGCCATCATCTTCAACGCGCTGATCATCGTCGCCCTGATTCCGCTGGCGCTGCGGGGCATCCCCTACCGGCCGGTGGGCGCGGCGGCGGCGTTGCGGCGCAATTTGCTCGTCTATGGTCTAGGCGGGCTGATCGTGCCCTTCGTGGGCATCAAGATCATTGACCTGCTGGTGGCCGCGTTGGGGTTGGCTTGAAAAGAATAACCACAGATTTTAAAAGTGAGATTGGGTAAGAAGTCCAGGTTTGCGAAGGAGAAATGTGATGATAACCCACAAGAAGCCGGTATGGCGCGGATTGGCGGTCGTTGGTCTGCTGGGCGGAGCAGGGCTGTACATCGCCGCGCGGCTGCCGCTGGGCAGTACAGCGCAGATGTGGCTGCTGTTGCTGTGGGTCGGGCTGTTCTACGCCGTCGTGGCTGTCTGGATCCGGCGCAACAGCGAGGCGCTGGAGAGCCAGCCGCCGGCGCAGGACAGCGTTGGCCGGCCCATTATTGACAACGGCGCGCCCGTTTACACCACCGAACCACAGCCGGCGGCGCAGCCGAGCGTCGCCGCGCGCCCGCTCAATCAGTCAGAGGCCTATTAGTATGGTTAAGCAACTTCGTCCCGCTCTGCTCCTGCTGGTCGTCCTGACTGTGCTGACAGGGGTCGTCTACCCCCTGGTCGTCACCGGCATCGCCCAACTGGCCTTCCCGCGACAGGCCAACGGCAGCCTGGTCATGGCCGGGGAGTCGATCGCCGGCACGGCGCTGTTGGGCCAGGCCAACGCCGACCCGCGCTACTTCCAGCCGCGGCCGTCGGCCACCGGCTACGGCACGCTGCCCTCCGGCGGCAGCAACCTGGCTCCGACCAGTGTCGATCTGGTCGCGGCCGTCGCGCAACGGGCGGCCGACTTC
>JAIBAS010000181.1 GCA_019695075.1 Promineifilum sp.
TAGATCAACCGCTGCTCGGCGAAGAAGTCGAGCCAGCCGGCCGTCGGGCGGTTGGGCTGCCGCAGCCCGCCGATGAGCGTGTCCCGCTCGAAGCCGAACGTGGGCGCGGTCAGGGCGTGCAGCGCCGCCAGCCGCTCGGCAGCATCCTCTTCGGCCGCGCCGTCGAAGCGGCTGTCCCCCTCAACGTACTCCATCAGCAGCACGCCGCCGTCCACGGCCACTACGGCGGGCACGGGCAGCGCCGTCCGCTCGGCCAGATAGCGCAGCATGAACGCCTCGGTGGCCAGCGTGTCGCTGCCGCTTTCGTCCGCCTTGGCTACGATGCGCCGGCCGTCGCCCAGGCGCGCCTCGTAGACGACGCTGACGCAGCCGCCGCCCAGCGGCGCAATGTCGATGACCGGGGAGCCGGCCGCCGCGGCTACCTGACGCCGGATGTCCATCCTGCCCTCTCGCCTAGCCCGAACCGGGCGTCACGCTGACGTTGTCGAACGCCACTTGTAGCCCCTTGCCGGCAAACGAACCGGCGTCGAGGGCGATAGCGCCGCTGGTCAGGTTGGCGTCGCTGACCTGAGTCAGCAAAATGCCGTTGACGTAAAAGGACAGATCAGGCCCGTTGGCGATGATCTTCAGCCGGTTGGCGACGTTGAGGCCCTGATTGATGGCCGCGGTCGGCGTCCATTCGCGCACCAGGCGCGCCCACGTCCCGTCGGCCGCGCGCCGCTCGACCATGTACAGCCCATCGCCGGTGATGTCGAAGCGGTAGAACTGGCCGTCCTCGGTGACGCGGAAGAGAACGCCGTAGCTGCTCTCCGGCGCGCCGGAACGCTGCCAGGCATCGACCTCCAGCACGAAGTTGTCGAAGGCGCGGTCAGTGTAGGTGGCGTACTGCATGGTGTTGGGCGCGTCGACGGTGATGACCAGTTGCTCGCTGACCACGGCCGTGGACGACGCCTCGTCCCCTTCCAGAAGCCAGTTGCCCGTCTGGCCGGGGATGAACTCCTCCAGCAACGGCCCGGTCGGCGCGGCGGCGTTGTTCCCCTGGCCCGGCGCGGCGCTGCCCGGGACCAGTGACCGGCCGCCGCACGCCGCCAGCAGCAGAAGCCCGATGGCCACGACCAGGCCGCTAAGGTTGCGTGACGCGGACATTATCGAACTCAATGATGGCCGTGCCCGGCTGCAACGTGCTGGCCGCCAGCCCGATGTCGCCGTTGACAAAGGTGGGATCGCTCACGGTGATGAGCGGAATGCCGTTGACCTCCAGGCTCAGTTCACTGCCGATACAACTGACACGCAGTTCGTTGGAGGCCACGCCGACGTTGATCGCGTCGGAGGGTTGGAACTGCGCGTTGGGCGTCAGGTAGGTGACGGTGTCGCTGCCGCTCTGGTATTTGCCGATGGCATAGTAACCGTCGCCACTGACGAGAAAGACGTAGAAGTTCTCCTCGTCCTGGTAGCGGCAGATGAGGCCATAGGCGTTGTCGTTGGGGCCATCGACCTGCCGCGCCTCGGCGGTGATGACCACATCGTCAAACGTCTTACCGGGGTTGGTCCACCACAGTTGGCCCGGTTGGCCGACGGTCAGTTGCATGGCCGAGTTATCGATGGTCGCCGTGCCGCCGCCGCGATCGTAAGTGGCCCAGCCGCAGTTGAGTTCGCCGTTGAAGTCATCGGCGAACAGGAAGTCAGGGCCGTCACAGGCATCGGGTTCGGTCTCGGCCGTGCCCAGGCAGGCCATGAGCGGCAACATGACCAACAGGATCACGAGGGTTACAAGGGAGCGCCGGAGTGTCGTGGGCATGGAGCCGGCCTAGCGCTGTTCGGCCTCGCGCTCGGCGCGCTCCAGCCGCTCTTCCAAAGCTTTCATCTGCGCGGCGACGTCGGGCTGACGGCGGGTGATCATGAGGTACAGCCCCAGGATGATGACCCACAAGATGACCACAACGACGGCCGCGACGGCCAGGTTCTGCAACATAATGATTCCCTCTCCGCTGAAAAATCGTCGTCACGCGCGAGCGATGACGCCGGTTGAGGCTGCATTGTAGTCCGATCGCCCATTTCCGGCCAAGCCGGAGGACAGCTGATTTGCCCCTATGCCCGGCTGTCCCAGAGAGGTTCAGCAATGCCCCGCGCGTGATTCTCGTAGCGGGCCATGACGAAGAGCGCGTCCGACAGCCGGTTCAAGTAGGGGACGACCTGCGCCCCGATGCTCTCTTCGCGGGCCACGGCGATCACGTCCCGCTCGGCGCGGCGGCAGACGGTCCGGGCCACGTGCAGATAGGCCGCGGTCGGCGCGCCGCCGGGCAGGATGAAGTTCTGCAGCGGCCCGACGACCGCCGTCAATTCGTCGATAAGCGCCTCCAGCCGGGCGACGTGGCGCGGCTCGATCTGCGGCAGCGGCAGGTTGGCCTTGTCGGCCTCCAGGAAGCTCAGGTCAGAGCCGAGGTGGAACAGTTCGTTCTGTATCTCGGCCACGACGCCGGCCAGCCGCGGCGTCAATCCGGCGGCCAGGGCCACGCCCAGATGCGAATTCAACTCGTCCACCGTGCCATAGGCGGCCACGCGCCATGAGTCCTTATCCACACGCTGCCCCCCGCCGAGGCTTGTCTGCCCGGCGTCGCCGCCACGGGTATAGATCTTCGTCAATCGTGGCATCACATTTCTCCTATCCGTTCGCTGCGTTGGCCGGCCGGCCCAGCCCGCGCAGGGCATCCTCGACTGTCAGCCAGCCGCGGCCGGGAAACAGGCGCGCCATCTGTGGCGCGAAGTGGGGCGCGCCGGCCAGCACCTCGCGCGTCGGCCCGGCGGCGATGACCTCGCCCCGGCTCAACATGACCGTCCGCTTGGCGAAAGCGGCGGCCAGTTCGACATCGTGCGTCACCAACAGGATCGCCGCCCCTTCGGCCAGCCAGCCACGCCACAACGCCGCCAGGGCCGTCTTGGCCGCCCGGTCGAGG
>JAIBAS010000347.1 GCA_019695075.1 Promineifilum sp.
GCCGCCGCTATCACCGCCGCGTCGGCGAGGCCTTCGAGGCGCTCTACGCCGACCGGCTGACCGACGAAGCGCCGCGGCTGGCCTACCACTTCGCCGAGTGCCGCGACTGGGCGCGGGCCGCGCGCTATCACGCCATGGCCGCCGAGGCCGCCGCCCAGCTCTATGCCAATGCCGAGGCCATCGAGCACTATGACCGGGCGTTGGAAATCTGCCGCGACCACGCGGAGGCGGCCGACGACGAACAACTGGCCGCGCTCTACCGGCGGCGCGGGCGTGTCTACGAGGTCGCCGGCCGGCACGAGGACGCCCTGCGCAGCTACGAGGAGATGGAGGCACTCGGCCGCGAGCGCGGCAGCGCCACGCTGGAACTGGAGAGCCTCACCCCCCGCGCCCTGTTATACCTGACACCGACGCCTTACGAGAACGGCGACCGCGGCCGGGAGTTGGCCGAGCGCATCCTGGCCCTGGCCGAGCGGGCCGGCCGGCCCGACGCCGAGGCCTATGGCCGCTGGACGATGTTATTGTTCCACGTCAATTTCGATGCCGACATCGTCCGCGCCGTGGCCGAAGGCGAACGCGCGCTGGCTCTGGCGCGCCAACACGACCTGGCCGAACTGGAAGCCTATGTGCTCAACGACATGGGCCGCACCTATAGCGCTGCTCATCGCATGGCCGACGCCCTGGCCGTGTTGGCGGCCGCCTATGAGAGTTGGCGTGTGCTGGGCAACGAGCCGATGCAGGCCGACGCGGCCAGCCTCTGGTCACAAGCGCTACTGCTGCGCGGCGACCTGGCCACGGCCGAGCGCCTGGCGCGGGAAGGGCTGGCCATCGGCCGGCGCATCAACAACCTCTGGGCGCAAAGCTTCAACGCCCTCTCGCTGGGCCAGGTACTGCTTCGCCGGGGGCACGTCGGCGAGGCTCTGCGCCTCACCCGCTGGGCCGTGGAAACAAGCGCCCAGGGCGGTTTCAGTGGGCCGAGCGTCAACGCGGCGCTGCTCTTGCCCTGGGTCACCGGCACACTCGGCTTGCCGGACACGGCCCACGAGCAGCTGCGCGACGCGCTGACCAGGGCCGGCCTGGTTGACCATCCCTTCATGAGCCCGCTGGCGAAAGGCATGGAGCGCTACTTTGCCGGCGACGCCGCCGCAGGCTTTGCGCTCAGCGCCGGCGTGAAGTGGCCGGGGGTAGTGCGCGTCGGCCCGATCGGAGTCATGCTCTACATGACGCCTATTGCCATCGGGCTGGCCGCGGGGCGCGCGGACGAGGCGTTGGCGATGACGGATGACCTGCTGGATACCCTGGCGCGCGACGGCTTCGCCGCTTTCCAGCCCGACGCCCTGGCCCTGCGCGGCGCGGCGCTGCGTCGGCTGGGCCGCAACGACGAGGCCCGCGCCACCTACGAGCAGGCCCTCGACGAGGCCACCCGGCTGGGCGTGCGCTGGGGCGAGTGGAGCACCCTGGCCGCGCTGAGCGAATTGGCGCCTGACGCGGCCCGCGCCGCCGGCTACCGCCGCCGCGCCGCCGCGGCCATCGACTTCCTGGCCGGGCAACTGGACGACGAGGAACTGCGCGCGGCGTTCCTGGCTAAGGGTGAATTTAGAAACCGAGTTTCTCGGAAGAAACTCGGTTTCTAAACTCGGTTTCTAAACTCGGTTTCTAAACTCGGTTTCTGAGCTAACTCATGGCCAACTACGACTTCCTACGCAAGATTCCCCTGTTTTCTTCGCTCTCCGACGAAGACCTGTCCAGCCTGTGCCAGATCGTCCGCGAGTTCCATCTGCCCGCCGGCAAGGTGCTCTTTGAGGAGGGCAGCGTCGGCGAGATGGCCTACATCATCGAGAACGGCGAGGTGGAGATCATCAAGCTCAGCCAGAAGCGCGAGATCCTGCTGGCCAAGCGCGGGCCGGGCGAGGTCTTCGGCGAGATCGCCCTGCTGTTTGACAGCCCGCGCACGGCCACCGTGCGGGCGCGAACCGACACCGACATGATCGGCATCGGCCGCGAAGACCTGCGCGACCTCTTGCAGATCAGCCCGTCGGCGGCGGCGTCGATGTTCGACATCGTCCTCTCGCGCTGGCAGAACACGCAGAACCTGCTGCGCCAGAGCGAGAAGATGGCCCAGCTGGGCACGTTCACGGCCGGCATCGCCCACGAACTCAATAACCCCGCCGCGGCCGTCCAGCGCAGCACCGCGCAGCTGGAAACGACGATCTTCGACTCGGCGCGCACCTTCATGCAACTGGTGCGCCAGGGCCTGACCGACGAGCAGCAGACCACGCTGGAGTACTTCGTCCACCGCGCCCAGGACAAGGCCCGCGCCATGCCCCAACTCGACCCGCTGGCCCGCAGCGACCGCGAGGCCGAGCTGGAAGAATGGCTGGAGGAGCGCGGCGTCGAAGAAGCGTGGGATTGCGCCACGACGCTGGTCAACCTGGAGTTTAGCAACGACGACTTGGAGCGCCTGGCGGCTACCTATGGCCAGGCGAAGCTGTCCGTCGTCCTCAACTGGCTCAACAACAACTACACCATCTTCAACCTGCTGGCCGAGCTACAGCAGGGCGCGCAACGCATCTCCGCCATCGTCAAGGCCCTGAAGTCCTACACCTATCTCGACCAGGCCGACATCGTGCGCTACAACGTGGCCGAGGGGCTGGAGAACACGCTGCTCATCCTGCGCCACAAGTTGAAGTCGGGCATTAAGATCATGCGCGAATATGCCCCGAACCTGCCGCAGATCGACGCCCACGGCAGCGAACTGAATCAGGTCTGGACGAATCTGATCGACAACGCCGTCGACGCGCTACGCAATGGCCCCGACGGCGCGCCGCAGCCCGACGCCACCCTGACCCTGCGCACGCGGCAAGAAGGCAAATGGATCATCGTCACCGTCGAGGACAACGGGCCGGGCATCCCGCCCGACGTGCTGCCGCGCATCTTCGACGCCTTCTACACGACCAAGCCGGTCGGCCAGGGTACAGGGCTGGGGCTGGACATCAGCTACAACATCGTCGTCCGCAAGCACTTCGGCGACATCCGCGTGAAATCGGAGCCGGGCAAGACGCAATTCGAGGTCTGGCTGCCGCAGGAGTTGGAAGGCGAGTAAGCGCCGGCCGCGATGATCAACCGTATCGACATCTACCCAACCCACCGCCACGGCGAATTCTGGCTGCGCGCCGGGCGGCCATACCCCTTCGGTTCGACCATCGTCCCCGGCGGGGTCAACTTCGCCGTCTTCTCGCGCCACGCCACCGATTGCAGCCTCATCCTCTATCGCCGCGGCGAAGCGGAGCCGATGGCCGAGATTCCCTTTCTCGATGCCTTCCGCATCGGCAACGTCTGGGCGATGGTCATCTTCGGGCTGGACATCGAGGAGTTGGAGTACGGCTATCGCATGGACGGGCCGCACCGGCCGCACGCCGGCCATCGCTTCGACGCCACGCGCGTGCTGCTCGATCCCTACGCGCGGGCCATCAGCGGGCGCCAACGCTGGGCCGAAGCCCACGAGCCGGCCAACGCCCTGCCCTTCCGCGGGCGCATCCTGCTGGACGACTTCGATTGGCAGGACGACCGCCAACTGGAGATTCCGGCCGAAGACCTGGTCATCTACGAGATGCACGTCCGCGGCTTCACGCGCCACCCGTCGTCGGGCGTCAAGTTCCCCGGCACCTTCGCCGCCATCCGCGAGAAGATCCCCCACCTGCTGGAACTGGGCGTCAATGCCGTCGAACTGATGCCCATCCAGGAGTTCGACGAACTGGAGAACGACTTCACCAACCCCTACACCGGCCAGAGGCTGCGCAACTACTGGGGCTACTCCACCGTCGGCTTTTTCGCCCCCAAGGCAGGCTATGCCGCCACCGGCCGGCTGGGCATGGAGGCCGACGAGCTAAAAGCGCTGGTGAAGCTGCTCCACCGCCACGGCATCGAAATCATCCTCGACGTGGTTTTCAACCACACCGCCGAGGGCAACGAGAAGGGGCCGACCATCTCCTTTCGTGGGCTGGACAACCGCGTCTATTACATGCTGCGCCCCGATGGCAGCTACCAGAATTTCAGCGGCACGGGCAACACGCTCAACTGCAACAATCCCGTCGTCCGCAACCTGGTGCTCGACGCGCTGCGCTACTGGGTGTCGGAGTACCACATCGACGGCTTTCGCTTTGACCTGGCGTCCATCCTCGGCCGCGACGCCGAGGGCCACCCGCTGGCCAACCCGCCGCTGCTGGAGTCGCTGGCCCACGACCCCGTGCTGGGCAAGACCAAACTCATCGCCGAGGCGTGGGACGCGGGCGGGCTATACCAGGTCGGCACGTTCCCGGCCTATGGCCGCTGGGCGGAATGGAACGGCCGCTACCGCGACACCCTGCGCCGCTTCCTGAAGGGCGACCCCGGCCAGGTGCAGGAGATGGCCCAGATGCTGAAAGGCTCGCCTAATATGTATCTGGAGCGCGGGCCGACGGCGTCGATCAACTTCGTGACCTGCCACGATGGTTTCACGCTCAACGACCTGGTCAGCTATGCCGAGAAGCACAACCTGGCCAACGGCGAGCAGGGGCGCGACGGAGCCAACGACAACTACAGTTGGAACTGGGGGCACGAGGGGCCGACGAACAATCCCGATATCACTCGCCTGCGCCAGCGGCTGATCCGCAACGCCGTGGCGATGCTCATGGTCAGCCAGGGCGTGCCCATGCTGATGATGGGTGACGAGATGGCCCACACCAAGCACGGCAACAACAACACCTACGCCCAGGACAACGAACTGAACTGGCTCAATTGGGATGCATTGTCACGCCACGCCGATCTCGCCCGCTTCGTGCGCCACTGCATCGGCTTTCGCCACGCCCACCCGGTGTTGCGCCGCCGCTATCACCTCCACGAACGCGACCTGGTCGATAGCGGCTATGCCGACATCTCCTGGCACGGCACGCGCGAATTCCAGCCCGACTGGTCATACGACAGCCGCACCCTGGCCTTCATGCTCTGCGGCCTGCACGCCGCGCTACTGCCGGCGCGGACGGCCGATGACTACATCTTCGTGGCTCTGAACATGCACTGGGAGACCCACACCTTCGAGTTGCCGCGGCTGCACGACCGGCGGCGGTGGTACGTGTTCGCCGACACGTACCAGCAGCCCCCCCACGACATCAACGAGCCGGGCAAGGAACGCGCCCTGCGCACCCAGCGCAACCTCTTTGTCGGCCCGCGTTCGGTCGTCATTCTGGTGGGACGATGAACCTGGAACCCCTGACCATTCCCGGCCGCGCCGACCGGCTGTCGCAGTTGCTCGATTACGTGAGCTGGGCGGCCACGGCCGCCGGCCTGGCCGAGGCGAGCATCTATCGTCTGTCGCTGGCCGTGGACGAGATCGCCACCAACATCGTCATGCACGGCTACGAGGCCGGCGAGCAGCCCGGGGACCTGACCATCTGGGCCGACCGCCGCCCGGAACGGCTGGCCATCCACCTGGAGGACACCGGCCGGCCCTTCGACCCGCGCGAGGCCCCGCGGCCCGACAATCTCGACCGGCCGCTGGAGGAACGGCAGGACGGTGGGCTGGGCATCTTCCTGGCCCTGTGGGGCGTGGACGATTTCACGTATGAGCGGCGCGGCGGGGTCAACCGCTGCACCTTTGTGATGCATCTGGAGCCGGCCTGAGACCATGCCCGTCAACTACGTGCAGATGCTGGTGGTCAGCGACAACGACGCCGCCAGCCGGCGGCTGACGCGCCCGTTCGCGGCCTGGGGCTGGGGCGCTGTGCGTGTCGGCGCGGACGCCGAGACGGCGCTGGCCCGCCTGCGCGCCGGCGGCATCGACCTGGTTCTCCTCGACCTGGACGCCGCCGAGCGCGACCACTACGCCTTCCTGAGCCGTTGGCGCGCGGAACCGGGGCTGAGCAACGTGCCTGTGGTCATCACCACGCGGCCGGGCGTGGCCCTGACCCGGCTGGCCCGCTGCGTGGAACAGGGAGCCAGCGATTACCTCAGCTACCCCCATCAGCCTGTGCTGCTGCGGGCACGCTTGCAGAACGTGCTCCAGCGCAAGCTCTTGCAGGAGCAGGCGGCGATGGCCCTGAACGCCTTCAATGAGATCGAGAAGATCGCCGACGACCTGCGGCTGGTCATCCTGCCCCTGGGCACGGCGCTATCGGCCGAGGCCGACTACGACCGGCTGATCGCCCGTATCGTCGCCGAAGCGCAGACCATCTGCAACGCCGACGCCGGCGCGCTCTATCTGGCCGATGGCGAGGGCCGGTTGCATTTCCGCTACGCCCGCGTCCAATCGCTCGATTTCACCTACACCGACCCGCCCGGCGGCCTGGCCGAGTTTGCGCCCATCCCCCTGACCGATCCGGCGACCGGCGCGCCCAATGACGACAGCCTGCCCGCCCATGTCGCTCTGAGCGGCGAATCCGTCAATCTGACCGACATCCACTCCGGCCGCTTCGACCTGAGCCGGTTGCTGGGCTTCGAGGCGCGCTTCCAGCCCTACCGGCTGCAATCGTGCCTGCTCGTGCCGCTGCACAGCGGCGACATCACCGGCGCGCTGCTGCTGGCCAATAGCCGCCACCCGCTCAGCGACGAGATCGTCCCGTTCGACGCCTATCACCAACTCGTGGCCGAGGCGCTGGCCTCCCTGGCGGCCATCGTCCTCAACAATCGCCTGCTGAGCGAGCGCGAGGCCGGCCTGCTGCGCTACAAGCGCGAACTGGAGATCGGCCGCGAGATTCAACTGAGCTTCCTGCCTGCCCGGCTGCCCCACCCGCCCGGCTGGGAGCTGGTGTCCCACTTCCAGCCCGCGCTGGAGGTCGCCGGCGACTTCTACGACGCCTTCCGGCTGCCCCACGGCCACGTGGCCCTGGTCATCGCCGACGTGGTCGGCAAGGGCGTGACGGCGGCGCTGTTCATGGCCATCGTCCGCAGCCTCTTCCGCGCCCTGTTCCAGCAGAACTACTTCCAGGCCGAACCGGCCGGCGGCGGGCCGCTGCTGGAGGCGATGACGCCGTTCTCCTTCGTTGATCGCACCGCCCTGCTGAACGCCATCCGCCTGACCAACGCCTACCTGATCACCAACCACGGCGATGCCTACGCCTTCGCCACGCTCTGGGCGGCCGTGTTGGACCCCGACAGCGGCCGGCTGCTGTACGTCAACGCCGGCCACAATCCGCCGCTGGTGCTGGCCCGCGGCCGCGACGGCCGGCGGACGGTGCGCGAGGAACTCCGGCCGACCGGCCCGGCCATCGGTCTGCTGCCCAACGCCGGCTTCTGGCTGGCGGAGACGCGCCTCGTGGCCGACGACCTCCTCTTCGCCTACACCGACGGCACGACCGAAGCGCGCAACCCGGCCGGGCAGGAGCTGGGCGAGGAGCGGCTGCACGCGCTGCTGAGCGACGCGCCGACGGCCCCGGAGGCGCTGGCGACCGTGGAGGCGGCCCTGCGCGAGCACACCGGCGACGGGGAGGCATTCGACGATGTGACGCTGCTGGCCGTGCGGCGTTTGCCGGATGCAGGGGAGAGAAGAGGTTAACGCCAGGACGCAAGGGGCGCGGGGACGCAAAGGATGAGAGTGGGAGTGGTCCGTGGTCTGTCGGCTGTCGTCTGCGGTCTGTGCGTGGCGCTGGCGGGTTGTGGGCGGGCGGTCGTGCCTGTCGCCACGACGGCAACGGTGGCGACGGCGGCTGTGGCGACGACCGCGCCGATAGAGTTGTCGCTGACCGCGTTGCCGACGCTGCCACCCACGATTGCACCGACGCAGACAGCCGCCCCGACCATCGCCCCGTCGCCCGACGCTGCGTCGCCCGACGCTGCGTCGCCCACGCCCGACCCCTACGCCGAACTGACCATCGACGCCCTCGCGGCGCGCAGCTATGGCGGCGGCCTGCTGGAGATCGTCGAAACGCTGGAGCAAAACGACCGTTTCGCCCGCTACCTGATCAAGTACCCCAGCGACGGCCTGACCATCTACGGCTTCATGAACGTGCCCAACGAGGGCAGCCGCTTCCCGGTGGCCATCGTCCTCCACGGCTACATCGACCCGGCCGAATACGAGGTCGTGCCCTACACGCGCCGCTATGCCGACGCGCTGGCCGAGGCGGGCTACTTCGTCATCCACCCCAACTTCCGCAACTATCCGCCCTCCGACAGCGGCCCCGACCCCTTCCGCATCGGCTATGCCATCGACGTGCTCAACCTGATCGCCATCATCCGCGAGCAGAGCCAGGACCCGCTGGGCACGTTGCGGCGGGCGGACGCCGACGACATCAACCTGTGGGGCCACAGCATGGGCGGCGGCGTGGCCCAGCGCGTGTTGGCGGTGCTGCCCGCGCCCTACCTGCGCGCCGCCGTCCTCTATGGCTCCATGAGCGGCGACGAGGCGCAGAACTATGGCCGCATCCGCGGCTGGACGAGCGACGACCGCGTGCGCTTTGAGCTGGGGGCGTCGCCGGAGATGCTGGCGGCTATCTCGCCGGCGACGTACTTCGACCGGCTGGAGGCGGCCGTGGCCATCCACCACAGCGAGACCGACGACGTCGTGCCCGTGGCCTGGTCGCACGCCCTGTGCGCGCGGCTGGAGGCCCTCAGCGCCGCCGGCGACATCCCCTACGCGCCGGAATGCACCTTCTACGACCTCCAGCCGCATACGTTCCGCGGCGATGGGGATTTGCGGTTTATTGAAGCGGCGATTGAGTTCTTCGACCGGCACTGACGGCAAACACAAGGCAGAGGGCGGCCGTGTGGCCTGGTCTTGCGGAACGGTGTGCCGCCCTGTCTCGCCCTCGCCCTCCCAAGAAGGGGCGAGACAACCGGCGACAACGCCTCGGTGATTGAGCACGGCCTTGCGCCGGTTGTCCTGCTCTCACTGCAGCGCGGCGACGACCAAAGCCATGTCGTCGAACTGCGGCGCGCTGCCCTGGTAGGCGGTCAGGTCGGCGAAGAGGGCACGGCAGAAGTCGTCCGGCGGGCGCGCCGCGTGGCGCAGCACCAGGGCGATCAGCCGCCGCTGGTCGAACATCTGCCCGGCCGGGTTGACCACGTCGCTCAACCCGTCGGTGTAGAGCACCAACCGGTCGCCGGCGCGCAGCAGCAGCTCCTCCTCGCTCACCTGGAACAGCGCGTTGTCGAACAGCCCCAGGGCCATGCCTCGGCCGCCCAGCGTGGCCGCTGCGCCGTCGCGAATGAGGAACGGCCGGTCGTGCCCCGCGCGGGCATAGATCAGCCGGCCGGCGGCCGGGTCGAGCACGCCGTAGAAGACAGTCACGAACATGTCCTGCTCGCCCAGTTCCAGCAGCAGCTGGTTGACGCGGGCCAGGACGACGGCCGGCGAGGCGAACTGACGCGACTCGGCCAGGATGAGGCTGCGAGCCAGGGCCATGTAGAGCGCCGCGGGCATGCCCTTGTCGGACACGTCGGCGATGACCAGCCCGACGCGGCCGGCATCGAGGTGGATCACGTCGTAGAAGTCGCCGCCGACGTGGCGGGCGGGGGCGTTGGCCGCGGCGAAGGTCAGGCCGGGGACGCTGGGGAAGGTGCGCGGCAACATACTCTGCTGCACCTGCCGGGCCAGCTCCAGCTCGCGCTCCAGCCGCTCCTTCTGGGCGATGCTCTCCTGTGCCGCCTCCAGGGCTTCGATCTTGCTTTGCAACTGCTCCAACAGCCCGGCCCGCTGCATGGCCGCGGCGGCGTAGTCGGCCAGCGTTTGCAGCAGCGCCGCCTCGCCCGGCGAGAACTGCGCCCGGCGGGTGGACTGGATGAGCATC
>JAIBAS010000567.1 GCA_019695075.1 Promineifilum sp.
CCGATGGCGCGGGCCGCGAGCAGCTGACGGCCCACGAAGCGTCGCCGGCGCTCATCGTCGCTCTGGCGCTGTCACCCGACGGCCGGCGGCTGGCCTACGGCGCGCGCAACCTGGCTGTGCCGTCGCAGCCGTACACCTACCGCGCCGAGGACGAGGGCTGGGTCGGTATCGTTGACCTGGCGACGGGCGGGGCGCGCCGGGTGGCGTTGTCCCGGCTGGCCGGTGTGGAGTTTGGGCAGGGGTTGGTGTGGAGCGGCGACGGGACGCGGCTGCTGGCCGTCGGCGACAGCCTGCCGTTGGCCGCCGGCGACCCGCTGGCCGGGCGACAGGTTCACTGGCTGACGGCCGATGGGGCCATCAAGCGCTCCTTCTACCAGGCCGACGCGCCGTCGGGACAACTTGGCTGGGTCTCGCCGCTGGGCGACATCGACAGCCTGATGTTCAGCAGCAGCGCCGGCATCTACCGCTACGACGATGGCCAGGTGCGGCTGCTGGAGGGCGAGGAACGGCCGCCCATCGGCGACGTGGGCCGGCGGCCGGTGGGGATGCTGCCGGCGTGGCTGGGCTTTGCGGGGGAAGGGGCGTGCCAACCGTGAATCGCGCGCGGCCGGTGCTGAAGTGGGCCGGGGGCAAGGGGCAGCTATTGCCCGCGCTGCTGGCCCGCTTGCCGGAGACGTTCGCCGCCTACCATGAGCCGTTCGTTGGCGGCGGGGCGCTGTTCTTCGCCCTGGCGGCGCAGAGGCGCGTCGGGCCGGTGTTCCTGTCGGACGCCAATCCGTCGCTGATTGACGTGTACCTCGGCTTGCAGACCGACGTCGATGCGGTCATCGTTGCCCTGCGGCGGCATGTCTACGACCGCGACCGCTACTATGCCGTCCGCGCCCTAAACCCGGCCGACCTCTCCCTGCCGGAGCGGGCGGCGCGCGTCATCTACCTCAACAAGACGTGCTACAACGGCCTCTACCGCGAGAACCGCGCCGGGCAGTTCAACGTGCCCTTCGGCCGCTACGCCAACCCGACCATCTGCGACGAGCCGAATTTGCGCGCGGCGGCGGCCGTGCTGCGGGGGGTGGACATCGCCTGCCGGCCGTTCACGACCGTGCTCGACGCCGCCCGGCCGGGCGACTTCGTCTACTTCGACCCGCCCTATGACCCCGTCTCGCGCACGGCCAACTTCACCGGCTACGACCGTCGCGGCTTCGGCCCCGACGACCAACGCCGGTTGCGCGACGTCTTCGCCGAACTCGGCCGGCGCGGCGTGCGGGCCATGCTGTCGAACTCCGACACGCCGTTCATCCGCGAGTTGTACGCCGGCTTCCCGCTGGAGCAGGTCTTTGTCGGCCGGGTGGTCAATTCTAAGGTCGAGGGGCGAGGGAAGGTGGCGGAGGTGATTGTGGTGAATCTCCCTGCGTAATGCGTCTGGGGCCGCCCGTATGCAGAGTCTCGTGGAAAGGCGGCGATTGCAGCGCTCGTTGATTTGCGCCACAATTGACCGGTGAGGAAAGCATGAACGACACACCGCATGAAACGGGGCTTGACGTGATTATCGAGGGGGATGCCCACGCCTGTCTCGCGCAATTGGCAGCCGAGTCCGTTCACTGCATTGTCACCAGCCCCCCATACTACCGACAGCGCGACTACAGCACGCCCATTCAGATCGGCAATGAGGATGCGCCGGAGGAGTATATCCATAGGCTCGTGAGCGTGTTCAGCGAGTGTCTTCGTGTTTTGAGGGCCGACGGCACGCTGTGGCTAAATCTGGGCGATAAGTACATGAACGGCGAGCTTCTGGGAATGCCGTGGCGAGTCGCTTTTGCTCTCAAGGAGCTAGGCTGGATTCTGCGCTCTGACATTATCTGGCACAAGCCCAATGCCGTGCCGTCGTCGGTGAAGAACCGGCCGACAACCGACCACGAATACCTTTTTCTGTTTGTCAAGAGCCAGGACTACTATTACGACATTGACGCCATCCGTGAACCGCACGTCACGTTTAGCCCGGACAGCAAAATGCGTGGCGGGCGCAATCATTTTGGCAAGGTGAACGGGACGCCGGAGAAGGGCAAGAACGCCGGTAGTTCCAACCTGCACGATGGCCGTTGGGATCAGGCGTTTCATCCCAAGGGTCGGAATCGCCGCACCGTCTGGGGAATTCCGCTCTCCAAGTTTCGAGACACTCACTTTGCGGTCTTCCCCGAAAAGCTGGTGGAGTTGTGTATTCAGGCGGGGTGTCCGGATGGGGGCGTGGTGCTAGACCCGTTCATTGGCAGCGGAACGACGGCGCTCGTTGCCCAGCGGCTGGGACGCCGGTTTGTGGGCATCGACAGTAACCCGGTTTACTGTCAGATGGCGCGCGAGCGACTGGCTCAGCCGTCGCTCTTTATGGGCGACTGACCGGTAATAGACTGCAATACGGGCAGAAGTTCCCTTAGCCTTGCTTGCAACACTGTTTCCACAACTGAAAGCTGATTGGGGTTGGCTTGGATGTACAGATACAAGTCGGCCTGCAAATCGGCCAAATTCCCCGTCCATGACTCGGCGATGACGAGTGGTGGGACAGATGGCACGACACCCTGAGCCGGCGGCCTAAATATCCGGAATACTCCTCTGCAACACCGGCAACTCCGCCAGCGCCTTGCCCGCGCCCAGGGCCGTGCAGGCGATGGGGTTATCGGCTACGTAGGCGGGCACGCCCGTCTCGCGCGTCAGCAGCGTGTCGATCTCGCGCAGCAGCGCGCCGCCGCCGGTCAGGGCCATGCCCCGGTCGATGATGTCCGACGACAACTCCGGTGGGGTTTTGGCCAGCACGGCGCGGGTGACGTTGACGATGGCTGCCAACTGTTCGCTGATGGCCTCGGTCACTTCGCCGGAGGTCACGGTGATGGTGCGCGGCAGGCCGGCGACCTGGTCGCGCCCCTGCACCTGCATCTCCAGCCGTTCCTCGACCTCCACGGCCGCGCCGATCTTGATCTTGATGGCCTCGGCCGTCGGCTCGCCGATGATCAGGTTGTACTTCTTGCGGACGTAGCTGATGATGGCCTCGTCCAGGTGGACGCCGCCGACGCGCACCGACTCGGCGCAGACGATGCCGTTCATCGCCACGACGGCCGCCTCGGTGGAGCCGCCGCCCATGTCAACGACCAGGTTGCCCGTCGGCGTGCCCACGGGCAGCCCGGCGCCGATGGCCGCGGCCAGCGGTTCGGGGATGAGATTGACCTCGCGCGCGCCGGCGGCCAGGGCCGCCTCGCGCACGGCGCGCCGCTCGACACTGGTGACGCCGTAGGGCACGCTGATCATCACCGACGGCTTGCGCATGGGCAGGCGGCCGGCGACCTTGGTGATGAAGTATTCCAACATGCCCTGGGTGACGAAGTAGTCGGCGATGACGCCGTCGCGCAGCGGGCGCATGACCTCGATCTCGCCGGGGGTGCGGCCATACATCTCTTTGGCGGCGCGGCCCACTTCGACGATGATCGTCCGGTTGCCGTCCTCACGAATGGCGACAACCGACGGCTCTTGCAGCACGACGCCGCGCCCCTGGACATGGACGAGGACGTTGACTGTCCCCAGGTCGATGGCGATCTGTGGGGTGAAAAATGACACGCTATGAATGTACCTCTGGGGAGAGCTTAACGCAAAGACGCGAAGACGCCAAGACGCAAAGAAGAACTCTTTGCTTTCTCTTGGCGTCTTCGCGTCTTCGCGTCTTTGCGTTGAATACTTATCCCGGTTCGCCCGAGTCGGTGCGGCGGCCGGTGGCTGTGGCGCGGCGGCGACGGCGGCCGACGTTGATGCGCGCCTCGGCCCGCAGCAACGACGCGCGCACCGCGGCGATGCTGTCCGCGTCGCCCTTCACGCCGGTGCGCATGATCTCGTCGGCCTGCTGCCGGGCGCGCTCGGCGCGGTCGAGGTCGATCTCGTCAGCCTGCTCGGCCGAGTCGGCCAGAATGGTCACGTGATCGGGCTGGACTTCGAGGAAGCCGCCGCCGATGGCGAAGTACTCCTCCTGACCGGCCGTGCGCACGACCACCTCGCCGAAGTCGAGCGTCGTCAGCAGCGGGCTGTGGTGGGGCAAGATGCCCATGCGCCCCTCGCTGCCGGGCACGTTGACGGCGTCTACCTGGCCACTGAAGACGATTCGTTCCTGAGTGACGATATCACATTGGATAGGCATCGGATACCTCCAAGGATGAAGGATGAAGGATGAAGGATGAATTCATCCTTCATCCTTCATCCTTCTCATTAGGCCATTGCGCGGAGCTGCTCCGCCTTTTCGATCACCTGGTCGATGCCGCCAACCATGTAGAAGGCCTGCTCCGGCAGATCGTCGTGCTTGCCATCGAGAATCTCGCGGAAGCCGCGCACCGTCTCGGTCGTGGGCACATACTGGCCGTTCAGACCGTGGAACTTCTCGGCCACAAACATCGGCTGGCCCAGGAAGCGTTCGATCTTGCGGGCGCGGGCCACCAGCAGCTTCTGGTCTTCGCTCAACTCGTCGATGCCCAGAATGGCGATGATGTCCTGCAAGTCCTTGTAGGTTTGCAGCACCTGCTTCACCTCGCGGGCGGTGCGGTAGTGCTCCTCGCCGACGACATCGGCCTGCAGGGCGCGGCTGGTGCTGGCCAGCGGGTCGACGGCCGGGAAGATGCCACGGGCGAAGACGCTGCGCTCCAGGGTGATGATGGCGTCCAGGTGGGCGAAGGTGGCCACCGGGGCGGGGTCGGAGTAGTCGTCGGCGGGCACGTAGATGGCCTGCATGGAGGTGATGGAGCCGCGGCGGGTGGAGGTGATGCGCTCTTGCAGCGCGCCCATCTCCGCCGCCAGGGTGGGCTGGTAGCCCACGGCGCTGGGCATGCGGCCCAGAAGCGCCGACATCTCCGACCCGGCCAACACGTAGCGGAAGATGTTGTCGATGAACAGCAGCACGTCGCGCCCTTCGTCGCGGAAGTACTCGGCCATCGTCAGGCCGGTCAGGGCGACGCGCAGGCGCACGCCGGGCGTCTCGTTCATCTGGCCGAAAACCATGGCCACGGAATCCTGCACGCCGTACTCCTGCATCTCGTAGTACAGGTCGGTGCCCTCGCGGGTGCGCTCGCCCACGCCGGCGAAGACCGACACGCCCTCGTGCTCCTGGGCCACGGTGCGGATGAGTTCGGCGATGGTGACTGTCTTGCCCACGCCCGCGCCGCCGTAGATGCCCGTCTTGCCGCCCTTGATGAACGGGGCCAGCAGGTCAACGACCTTCAGACCGGTCTCGAACGTCTCAATGACGGTGCTCTGGTCCTGGAACGCCGGGGCTTCGCGGTGGATGGGGTAGTAGACGTCGGCCTTGGGGGTGGGGCGACCATCGACGGCCTTGCCGGTCACGTCGAAGATGCGGCCCAGGGTGACGGGGCCGACGGGAACTTTGATCGGCGCGCCGGTGGCGACGACCTCGCGGCCGCGGGGCACGCCGTCGGTGGAACCCATGGCCACCGTGCGCACGTTGCCGCCGCCGAGATGCTGCTGCACCTCCAGCACCAACTCGCCCTGCGGCGCTTCCAGGGTCAGAGCCTCATAAATCTCAGGGAGATCCCCTTCGGGGAACTCTACGTCGATGACCACGCCACGAATGGCGGTGATTTTGCCTGTTGCCATGTGTCCTCCAGAGTCAGTAATCAGTGTTCAGTAGGCCAGTGGGTCAGTAGGTCAGTGGGTCAGTATTCAGTATTCAGTGCCTGGCGTTTGGTCGCGTTCATTACTGACCTACGGGCTCACTGTGACCTACTGAATACTGACTTACTGGATACTGACCTACTGACTACATGCTCTTCAGCGCCTCGGCGCCGCCGACGATGTCGAGAATCTCGCTGGTAATACTCGCCTGGCGGGCCTTGTTGCGCTCCAGGGTCAGAAAGTCCACCAATTCGATGGCGTTGTCGGTGGCGTTGTTCATGGCCACCATGCGAGCGCTGTGCTCGCTGGCCAACGCTTCCAGCAGGGCCTGGTAGACCTGTAGCCGGGTGAAGCGCGGCACGATGTCGTTGAGCAGCGCTTCGGCGTTCGGCTCGTAGGTGTAGGCCTGTTGCGAGGCGGCCACGGAATCGACGCCGCTGACGTATTCCGCGCCGGGCATGCCGCTCAGGTCGGCCGGCTTCAGCGGCAGTAGCTGGCGGATGACCGGCTGGCGCGTCACCAGGTTGACGAACTCCGAGTAGCCGATGAAGACCTGATCGACGTCCTCGCTAAGCATGCTGTCGATGGCGACGCGGGCGACGGCGGTGATGTCGAGGAACGACGGCGGGTCGGGGATGCGGTCGAAGGTGGCGATGACGTTGAAGCCACGGCGCACCATCGCGTCGCGCCCCTTGCGGCCGACGGTGATGACCTTGACCGGCTTGCCGGCGGCGCGCAGGAAGCGCTCGGCCAGCGTGGTCATGCTGACGTTGTAGGAGCCGGCCAGGCCGCGGTCGCTGGTCATCAGGATCAGGCCGACGTTGCGCACGTTGGCCCGCGCGGTCATCAGCGGGTGGGTGGTGGCCGACGCGCCCGGCTGCGCGGCCAGGTTCTGGATGATCGCGAACGCCTTGCGGGCATAGTGGCGCGTGGCCTCGGCCTGCCGTTGCGCCCGGCTGGCCTTCGACGCCGACACGGCCGCCAGCGCGCTCGTCACCTGGGAGATGTTCTTGACGCTCTTGATGCGCTTGTTGAGTTCGCGTTCAGTAGCCATAGTATCCTAGTGGTCAGTGGTCAGTGGCCAGCAATCAGTGGCCCAAGAGACTGGCCACTGACCACTGTCCACTGTCCACTTAATTCGTCCAGGTGTTGTTGAACTCAACGACGGCCTGCTTGACGCTGCCCTCGATCTTGTCGTTCCACGCGCCGGTCTCCAGGATTTGCTTGCCCAGCTGCGAGTAGGACGTGTCCATGAAGCGGCCGAACTCAGACTTCCAGCGCTGGATCTGCTTCACATCGACGTTGTCGAGGTAGCCGCGCGTGCCGGCGTAGATCATGTAGACCTCATGGTCAAGGCGGAGGGGCTGGTACTGGGGCTGCTTCAGCAGTTCCATCAGCCGCTCGCCGCGGGCCAACTGCCGCTGCGTGGCCGGGTCGAGGTCGGAGCCGAACTGGGCGAAGGCGGCCAACTCGCGGAACTGCGACAGGTCGCCCTTCAGGGTGCTGGCGGCTTTGCTCATGGCCCGCTTCTGGGCGGCGCTGCCGACGCGCGAGACGGACAGGCCGGCGTTGATGGCCGGGCGCTGGCCGGCGTTGAACAGGTCAGTCTCCAGGAAGAGCTGGCCGTCGGTGATGGAGATGACGTTGGTGGGGATGTAGGCCGACACGTCGCCCAGCAGGGTTTCGATGATGGGCAGGGCGGTCAGCGAGCCGCCGGTGCCGGGCCGCTTGGCGACTTCGTACTTGTCCTTGGCGTCCTCGCCCAGCGCGGCCATGCCTTTGTGGATGATTTCATCGACGAGATTGCCGTAGTAGACCTCGCCGTTGACGCCCTGCGTCTCGGCGGCCACCTTCGTGCCCTTGGGCACGATGATGAACTCGTCGCGCAGGCGGACGGCGCGCTCCAGCAGAGTGCTATGCAGCGAGAAGATGTCGCCGGGGTAAGCCTCGCGACCGGGCGGGCGGCGCAGGATGAGCGACATCTGCCGGTAGGCCCAGGCGTGCTTAGACAGGTCGTCGTAGACCACCAGCGCGTCAAGCCCCTGCTCCATGAACTCCTCGCCGATGGCGCAGCCGGAGTAGGGGGCGAAGTATTGCAGCGGCGCGGGGTCAGACGCGGCGGCCAGGACGACGGTGGTGTACTCCATCGCGCCGTACTTCTCCAGCGTGTTGACAACCTGGGCGACCTGGCCGGCGCGCTGGCCGATGGCGACGTAGATGCACAGCAGGTTCTGGCTCTTCTGGTTGATGATCGTGTCCAGGGCGATGGCCGTCTTGCCCGTCTGGCGGTCGCCGATGATCAGCTCGCGCTGGCCGCGGCCGATGGGGAACATGGCATCGACGGACAGGATACCGGTCTGCACCGGCGTATCCACGCCGCGGCGGGCGACGACGCCGGGGGCGGTGCGCTGCAAGGCGCGGCGCTTGGCGGTGTTGATCGGGCCTTTGCCGTCCAGCGGGTTGCCCAACGGATCGACGACGCGGCCGATGAGCGCCTCGCCCACAGGCACGGAGGCGATGTTGCCGGTGGCCCGCACCTCGTCGCCCACTTCGATGGTCGTGTAGTCGCCCATGACGACGATACCGACCGCCTCGGGCTGGAGGTCGAGGACGATGCCGGCCACGCCGGAACTGAACTCGACAAGCTCGTTGGCGCTCACGTCGGCCAGGCCGCTGGCCAGGGCCACGCCGTCATAGACGGCTGAGACCGTGCCGACGCTGCGCGAGGTGACCTTGTGGTCAAAGGTCTTGATCTGATCGAGCAAGGAATCCGCAATTCGCTGAAAGTCAGGAGCAAGGGTTGCCATGCGTTCTATCTCCTAGTCATCTAGTAAGCGAGTCAACTGGAAAAGACGCAGGGGCGCAGGGGAGCGGGGGAGCAGGGGAGAAAGAATCTTCTCACCCCTGCACCCCTGCTCCCCCGCTCCCCTGCGGGCTGATGGGTCATCGGTTCAAACACTCTCATTCCGTCAATCCGGCGACAGTGGCCGCGTCGAGTTTGGCGACGACGGCGGTGACTAATTGTACCGCATGATCGTAATCGTCACGATGAATGATCGATCCGTGGCTGTGAATGTGGCGGGCGGGCACGCCGAGGACGACCGTTGGCACGCCTAGGCCGTGCAGGTGGATGGCGCCGCCGTCGGTCGCGCCGCCGGGCATGTTGGAGAACTGGAGCGGGAGGCCCGCGGCGGCGGCCGTGTCGATGACCAGATGGCGCAGGGCCTGGTTGGGAATCATGCGCGCGTCGAAGACCGACAGGGCCGGGCCGCCTCCCAGCCGCACGCTGGATTGCTCCTTCTTGATGCCGGGCACGTCGCCGGCGATGTCGGCCTCCAGGATGATGGCCACGTCGGGGTCAACGGCGCGGACGCTGGTGGTGGCCCCGCGCAGGCCGACCTCTTCCATGACCGTCTGCACGGCGTAGAGGTCGTTGGGATGGGCCTCGTTCTGGAAGCGGCGCAGCACGTCGATGGCCACGGCGCAACCGACGCGGTTGTCGAACGCCTTGGACAGGTACGTCTTGCCGCCGGCCATGATGGCGAAACGGCTATCGGGCACGACGGGGTCGCCCACGCGAACGCCGGCGGCCTCGGTCTCGGCCTGGCTGGTCGCGCCGATGTCGATGTACATATCCTTCTTCTCGACCATCTTGGCGCGTTCCTCGCCGGAGATCAGGTGGGGCGGCTTGGCCCCAACGACGCCGACGACGTCGCCGCGGTGGGTCTTGACGATGACCCGTTGCGACAGGATGGTCTGGTCCCACCAGCCGCCCAGTTGCAGGAACTTGAGGAAGCCGTTGTCGTCGATGTGGGTGACGATGAGGCCGATCTCGTCCATGTGGCCGGCCAACAGCACCCGCGGCCCGTCGCCCGGTTGGCGGCAGATGAGGCTGCCCAGCTTGTCCTGGGAGAGTTCGCCCAGCGGGGCCATATAGTCGCGCAAGACGGCGCGCACCTCGGTCTCATAGCCGGGCACGCCGTGGGCTTCGGTCAGGGCTTGGAGGAATTGTTCAGTGGTGTCCACGTGGGTTGTGTTTTCCTCTAGTAGGCTTGTAGGGCGGGTTGGCAACCCGCCTCTTCGGCTGCTTAAGAG
>JAIBAS010000368.1 GCA_019695075.1 Promineifilum sp.
CCGTCCTCATCGTTGGGCCGACGACGACGGGCAAGTCCAATGTCCTGCGACAGGTGGCCAAGGGACTGACCGGCAGCGCGGTCTACGCCATCGACACCAACTACCGACCAGGCGCGTGGCCGGCCACAGTGCGCGAAGTGGTCGGCGCGGCCGGCGACTACGACCGGGTAGCCGATCTCATGGCCTGGCTGGACGGCGAGCGCCGCAATCGCATCACCCGCTATGCGAAAGGGGATGCACAGTTCGATCCGGTCACACTGATCATGGATGAACAATGGGAGCTGGCCAACTTCGTGCCCACGCCGGCGATGGCCGCCTGGAAAGCGGTCGTGCGCCAGGGGGCGAAGTACGGCATCTACGTCGTCATGGCCACCCACTCCCTGCTGGTCAAGGAGATGGGGCTTGAAGGCGAGTCGTCGGTGATCGAGAACTTCCAGCACCGCATCTACCTGGGCCCCCTGGCCGTCGAGCGCTATCCGGCGCTGGACGGCATGGATCGGCCGGCGCTCTACATGCGCGGCGGCAGTCGCCGGGCCACGCCAATCGTCATCCCCTACGCCCCCGAAGAAGACCCCCGCTCGCCACAGTTCCGCGTCCCGGCTGTCCTGCCGGCGGTCAACGCCGGACTGTACTGGCACGCAGGGTCGCCTGCCGCCGGCAGGCTGTTCGGGCGCGGTGAGGATACGTCACAGCTCGTCGCGCCGGTCATCGAGCGGCCGGTCGATCCGCGCGTCGACGGCCTGCTAACTTCGCGTGGCTGGGTCGGCCCGCTGGAGGTGGGCAAGATCCTGGAGGCCCACGCCGCCGGGTTGCCCCACTACAAGATCGAGATTGCCGCCTTCGGCTACAACGAGCAGGGCCGGCCGCGCTGCAATGGGGCCTTCTACCAGCAGGTGGAGGAAGTGCTGGCGTTCTACGGCCTTTCTACCGGTTCTACCAGTTCTACCAGCTCTACCACGCAGTAGAAGGCCGGTAGAGGCGTTCTACCGGGGCATTGGGGCACGGTAGAGCGGTAGAAAGCGCCGGGGGGTAGCATATGCTGCCCCCCGCCCTATTCAGGAGGATCGGTGACGGCGAGTTTGATCGGTTCCTGATCAGCCGCCGGATTGGCATTGCGTAGCCAAATGGTGTCCTCTTCGATGTGGACGATCATGAAGGTCTGAGCGCTCACTTCACCGCCGTTACCGTTCAGTGCGACCGGCGGCATCAACTCCAGCATTTGGCCTTTCTTCAGTTTGATGACCGTCTTGGGCGCGCCGGCTCCCGGCCGCGGGCCGCCGTGGGTGAACCCGCCCTTAGGCTTGTGTGGCATGGTTATGCTCCTGGTGTGCGTATCTTGATTATCATTATGAATCAAGAGGGCCGAGTTGTCAACACCAGTTAGTCGCGTAGACGAGCTTTGCGCCTTGCTTGGGATCGCGATCCTTCTGCCAGACGAACCAGGCCGTTGTGGTGGAATCGGTGCGGCCGTTGCCGGTGAAGCTCGGTCGCGGTTGGCTGAAGACGATCAGGTGGCTCATATAGGGGGCCATGTCTCTCAAGAGTTGAGCCCGTTTGCGCGTCGGCTCCATGTAGGTCAGTCGTAGCAGCATGGCCACGCCCTGGCGAGCCTTTCGCCAAGCCAGACGCACGAACTGATCGGCCTGGTTGAAAGGCGGATTCGTGACAATCCAGTCGGCCGGGGCTACCCAGATGGCTGCGCCAGCGTCCGTCGCGTCCTCATGGTAGCGCGTCGGCATCGTGGCATCGATGTCGTTGGTGATGACTCCGGTTACGCCTGAATGAGCGCGTAGAACGTCAGCGATCTTGCCCTCGGCAGCGCAAGGTTCGATGACTATCCCGCCTATCTGCGGCAGCTCCTTCAGGAGGGCCAGCGTGAGCGCGGTTGGGGTCGGATAGTGATCGTTGGCGTGGCGGGTGACCATGAGGTTTCACTTCGTGGTTGGGTAAGGAGAAGGCGACGGCTGGTTCGAGTATGTCTCCTCCAGGTAGCGTTGGCGTTCTTCCGGGGCGATCCGGTCGGCTACTTCCTGCCATGAGGTCTGGTAGGTGTCCAGAAAGATCGCGGCGATGGTCGCGAGTCCCAGGTCGTGCGGCAAGCCCATGACCATATCGTCCCCTTCGGGATCAAGGACGATCATGGCGTGGTCATGGCGATGGTTAAGCCATTGAATGAAAAGATCGATCTCGGCGTCGTCCTGGCCGTGTTGGGCCTGGACCTGGAGGTTGGCATAGTTGCACCATTCGGCGGTGATGCTGTAGCGGCCGTCGTCAAGGATGACGGCGGCCAGCTGGTTCCAGGTATTGCTTTCGATGACAACGGTAGCCCGGGTTGGCGTGGGCATGATTGCTTGATTCTCCCTTGACGTACTCCCCCTGCCCTGGCCGCGGGAGTACGCCAGATGTCTATTCGGTTTCCAGTTCGTAGCCGGCTTCCCAGGATTCGGTATCGCCGTCACTGGTGATGTCGATGGTGTAGTTAGTGCGGCGGATGTGTTGGGCGCGCAGAGCAACCGTGCGGCCGTCGGGCAGGGCTAACTGCGTGATGCCGAGTCGCTCAAGATACGCTTTCAGATTGGCAGCACACTCGAACTCTGGGAAGAGCGGCCCGTTCTCGATCTGGTCAATGTGGTAGAGGACGTCGGCGATGATGTCCGGGGTGATCACTGGGTCGGCTTGCTCGGAAGCGTCGTCTTCCCAATCGTCAATAGGCGCGGGCGTGTCGCCGCCCTCCTGACCGTAGCAATAGCCGACTTCAAAGGCATCGGCGCAGGTCGTGCAGAGATATTTGCGTTCCTTGCAATGGTTCCGGTAGACGTGTGTGGCTTCGGTGTCACAGTTCCAACAGTAAGGCATTGTTGTTCGCTCCCCGTATATGGGTTTAGCTGTCTTGTGGCTCTGCGTTGAGCCAGTTATGAATTTCGCGCCAGGTAGCA
>JAIBAS010000028.1 GCA_019695075.1 Promineifilum sp.
CGTGGCCTTCGAGGAGCTGATCGCCGCCGGGGCGCGGCAGATCGTGCGCGTGGGCACGTGTGGCGCGCTGCAAACCGGCATCGACGCCGGCCACCTGGTCGTGGCCACGGCCGCCGTGCAGAACACCGGCTACGGCCGCGAGACCGTCCCCGAGGGCTACCCGGCCGTGGCCGACGCCGCCCTGACGCTGGCTCTGACCCGCGTCGCGGCCAAAGCCAAGCCCCCTGCCCACAGCGGCATTGTCATCTCACGCGACAGCTTCTACCCCGGCGTGCCCCTGGCCGGCGCGCCCGACTACCGCGTCCTCTCGGCGGCCAATGTGCTGGCCGTGGAGATGGAGTGCGCGGCGCTGTTCCTGGTCGGCAGCCTGCGCGGCGTGGCCACGGCGGCCATCCTGGCCGTTGACGGCAACGTACTGGTCAGCGCCGAGAGCATGGACAGCTACCAGCCCGGGCGGGAGGTCGTCGCCGCTGCCGTGGAAGAAGCCATCGGCTGCGCCCTGCTGGCGCTGTGGAGCCTTGCATGACCGGCATTCAGGACAAGCGGCGGGCCATTCGCCACCTCCTGCGCGAGCGCGAGCCGGCCGACGCGATGGCCGCCTACTACGCCCTCTACCACCCCGACGAGCGGACGACGCTGGTGACGCCGCCGCTGCTGGCGGAGCAGCGCGCCGATGGCTACGTGGCCTTCTCGCGGACGGGCATTGACCTGTTCCGGCCGCTGGTGACGATGCGCCTGCCGACCGACCGCGACCCGGCGGCGACCGACGCCGCCGCGGCCCTGCTGCGGCAGGCGCTCGCCCCCGGCCAGCCGGTCATCATCAGCGCCCCCAACCGCTATCTGCCCCTGCTGCGGGCGCTATGCGACGTCCAGTCCGAGGAACGCCTGCGCCTCTATGCTCTGGACGGCCGGCGGTTCGAGCCGATCATCAACGTATTGGTGACGCGCAGCGAGGGGCCGGGCGGTCTGGCGCGTTTCACCATCCGCTCGTCGCAGACGGGCACGGAGGAGGTGGCGGCCACGGCGTCGCTCAACTGGCAGTCGCCCCACTTCGCCGAGATCGCCGTCAGCACGCGGCCGCAATTCCGGCGGCAGGGCTGGGGGCGCAGCGTCGTCGCCGCCCTGTGCCAGTACGTGCTGGACAGCGGCCGCGCGCCTCTCTACGTCGTCTCCGAGGAGAACGCGGCCTCGATCCAGCTGGCCGAGAGCGTCGGCTTCAGCGACACCGGCGCGCGCGAGGCCTTCTTGCAGGCCTCTCTGCGCCTGCCCCAGTAGGGCCTGGCGGCCCGACGCCGGCCGCCGGGCCGCCTGCCTGGGGATAGTATCAGGCCACTTTCCGGCCCCTTCGCGATAGCCCGAAGAAGGCGTGCAGACGCCGTGAAGAAGGCGTGAAATGTCGTCTACCCCCGTTGACCCCCTCCGGCCCAATATGCTAATCTGCCAGTAACCGCAAACGTATTGGTAGCCTCGGTATACGCCAGGTATCGGTAGTACGCCACAGTTGAAGCACCATTTCACGGAAGCGAAATGGTGCTTTATCTGAGACGCCTCCGTAGTCAATAGCGCTTTGGAGCAGTCAGAAGTAACGCTGGAGGTATTGGTTCTATGTTCCGCGCTTCAGGTATCGTGAAGTGGTTCAGCCGCTTGAAGGGGTATGGCTTTATCAACCCGGATGAGGGTGGGCAAGAGGTCTTTGTCCACTATTCGTCTATCGATGGCGATGGCTATCGCAATCTCTACGAGGGCGATCGGGTTGAGTATGATCTCATCGATCAGGGCAAAGGCCCCCAAGCCAAGCGTGTCGTTCCCAAGCGCTAGGGGGTTGTTCGCCTAGCGCGCCATCGTCATTACTCATGAGCGCCCGCCTTTGCGCGGGCGCTTCGTTTTTCTGGTCAAACTGCGCCACAACGATACAATCACCGATTACCATATCTTCGGGCGAAAACGCGGTCGCTATGAGCCATTCGGTCTTGATCGTTGACGACAACCTCTCCTTAGCCAACCTCTACCAGATTGTCTTCGAGCGTGTGGGCTGGTCGGTCACGCGGGTATCCAGCGGCCAGGAGGCGTTGGATAGCATTGCCGGCGAGGTGCCGGATGTCATCCTGCTGGACGTGATGATGCCGGTCATGGACGGCATCGAGGCGTGCCGCCGCATCCGCGCCCTGCGGCCGGAGAAGCCGCCCTGCATCGTCATCTACTCGGCCAACAACCGCCCGGAAGTGCGCGAGACCGTCCTGGACGCCGGGGCCGATGCCTTCGTCAGCAAGAACCTGTCCGTCTTCGAGCTACCCTCGCACATCCTCGTCTATCTGCCGGACGATTCGCCGGCCGGCGGCTAGAGCTTAGACACGAAAGCCTTGGCCACGCCGCCATGCCGGCCCAGAAACCGGATCAGCCAGTCTACCAGCGTGGGATAGTTCATCAGAAAGCGCTGGTAGAAGAACGACGTGCGCATGCCCGACCACATCGCCTCGTGGCAGCGCTCCTCATAGACGCGCAGGCTCTCCCGGCTGAAATCGCCGCGCTTCAGCGCCTCGCCGGCCGTCTCGGCGGCCAGCAGGCCGGAGATGAGCGCGTTGTGGATGCCGCCGCCGGTCAGCGGGTTGATGAAGCCGGCCGCGTCGCCGACCAGCAGCGCGCCGTCGAAGGCATGCTGTAGCCCCTTCTGCGAGCCGAAGCTGAGCTGCCAGATGGCCACATCGCGCACGACGTGCCCCTCGCGCAGCCGCGAGCGAATGGCCGGCATGGCCAGGAAATCGCGCAGCATCTTCTTGAGGTTGTGCTTGTTGCGGCGGAAAACGTCGAGGCGCATGCCCAGGCCGATATTGGCCAGATCGTCACCAGCCGAGAAGATCCAGGCGTAGCCGGGCAGGACTTCCTCATAGAGGAAGAACTCGACCTTGTGGGGAAACAGTTCCATGCCCTCGACATAGGCGCGCAAGGCTACGGCGCGGTGCATGTCCACGTGTTGCTCCGTTTCCGGCCGTAGCTGGCGCATGATGGTCGAGGTGACGCCGTCGGCGGCGATGACCAGCGGGGCGCGATACTCATGCATAGTCCCGTTGCGGCGCGCCCGCACACCGACAACCCGGCCATCGGCCAGCAGCGGCGCTTCGACCTCGGCCTGCTCGAAGCAAGCGCCGGAGTCGATGGCCTGCTGCTGGATGACGGCGTCGTAGTAGAGGCGTGGGGCGACGTAGGAGTCTTCGTCGGCCGGACCGCCGTGGAAAGGGACTTCAAGGGTACGGCCGCTGGGCGAGACGAGGCGCATGCCGTCGAGCGGGTAGAACTCGCCGCGCGCGCGGGCCGCGGCGATCTTGCCGGCCATGCCCAGGTCATTCATGATGCGGATGGCCCCCAGCGAGATGGCGTCGCCGCAGATCTTATCGCGTGGGAAGCGCTGCCGGTCGAGGAGGGCCACATCGCGCCCCGCCTGGGCCAGGGCCGTGGCCGCCGTGGCGCCGCCCGGCCCCGCGCCAACTACGATGACCTCATGCTCACTGACACTCGCCATATTCGCTTTCTCTCCTGGTGATAGGTTAAGGGCATGTCAAACAGAGGGCGGCCGGGGCGCGGGGGAGCGATGATGCCGTCGCCGGGGCGTGGGTAGCGCCGCGTCGCTCGGCCGGGGACGATGTCTACAAGCCGGTATCGGCCCGGATGGCCTGGAGCAAGCCCTGGCAGCCGTCTTCGACCAGCCGGTAGACGTAATCGAAGTTGTCGCTGTAATAGGGGTCGGGCACGTCACGGACGGGCGTGTGGCCGGCGAAATCGAGCAGGCGGTGGATGCGCGCGTCTTCGCCAAACCGCCGCTGCAAGTCGGCGACGTTCTCGCTGTCCATGGCGATCAGATAGGCGGCGTCGCCCGCGGCGTCGCCGCCGGTGAGCTGGCGGGCCCGTCCGCTATATTGGATGCCGTGACGGGCCAAGACGCGCCGCGTGCCGGGGTGGGCCTGCTCGCCGACGTGGTAGGCGCTGGTGCCGGCCGAGTCCACCTGAACCTCGCCGGTCAACCCGGCGTCATCGACCAGGCGCTGAAAAATCGCCTCAGCCATCGGCGAGCGGCAGATATTACCCAGACAGACGAACAGCACACGCACCATCACATAATCTCCCGACCAGACCCGGCAGGCGTCGCGCGGCCTGTCGGATCATGCCCGAACCCGGTAGCAAGCGGGCCTATAAGCCGCATTCTGTTCCGGCGGCGGCGAACCGTCCGCCGGCGGTGATCATCTATCTGGGATCGCCATTACTGGCAACCTCGTGCGGCCTACCCGGACGTCAGACGGAACGAGCCGCTCCGTAGGCGACGAGCGCCTTTCGCCCTGCTTGGCCTTGCTCCTGGTGGGGTTTGCCTGGCCGGCGACATCGCTGCCGCCGCCGGTGGTCTCTTACACCACCGTTTCACCCTCGCCACAAGGGTTGCCCCCTGCGGCAATACACCTCTCTGTTGCACTTGCCGTCGAGTCACCCCGCCCGGCTGTTAGCCGGCACCTTGCTCTATGGAGTGCGGACTTTCCTCGACCCCGGCGAACCGGAGCCGCGATCACCCGGCCTGCTTGCTAACCGTGATCCTAGCGCTCTTTCGGCCGCTTGGCAACCTGCCAGACCCAGCCCGTAGCACAGCCTGTTAGGCTGTGGCCGGCGACGACAGCCTGACAGGCTGTACTACTGGCCTCCGGCCGTCCTTGCGCGGCGCGCCAAAGGGGTCTATAAACGCCGTTCGATGTCCGTCATTCGCACGCCACCCCAGGCCGCCGGTCGCGTCCTGCGCCTGGCCGCGGCGGCGCTGGCCCTCGTCGCCGTAGCGCTGGTGTTGCTGATCGCTCTGGGCGCGTTCGACCCCCGGCCGCTCGGCCCGCTGTTCAGAAGTTCCTACCCCGGGTCGCTGGGGCTGGAAGGCGGAGGCGAGTTCTTCCAGTGGCAGCCGTCGCCCTTCGCCACCCTGCCGGCGCGTCGTTCAGTCCGCCTGACGGCGCACCACGTCAGCGGAGAGATGGACAGCGGCTATGGCCTGGCCCTGGGCGGCGGCGCGCTGACCGTGGCTGTGTCGCCGCTGGGGGAGGTCGCCGTGTGGGCGACGACGGCGAGGGAGAAGCGCTATCTGTTGCCGTGGCAGCCGTGGCCCCACGTGCGGACGGGCGCGGCCAGCAACGAAATCTGGCTCGACATCGACGCCACGGCCAATCCCGCCCACGTGACGGCCTGGGTCAATCGCGAGCGCCTCTGGCAGGGCGAAGTCGCGCTGGCGTCGGACGAGGTCGCCGCGTGGCTGGGCAGCTACGGCGGCGCCGTGGCCGTCGATTTCACCGCGCTGACGTGGTATGGCGACGACTAGCCGCTCTTCAACTCCAGCCAGTTCGCGCCCGTCTCGGCCTCGACGCGCAGCGGCGCGTCCAACTCGTAGGCGTCGCACATGATCTCGACGACCAGCGGCCGGACTGCCTCGACTTCTTCGCGCGGCAGTTCCAGCAGCAGCTCGTCATGGACTTGCAGCAGCATCCGCGCCCGGTAGCGCTCGCTCAATCGCGCGTGCAGCCGCACCATGGCGATCTTGATGATGTCGGCGGCCGTGCCCTGGATGGGGTGGTTGACCGCCTCGCGCTCGGCGCGCATGACCGCCTGGCGGTTGGCGCTGCTCATGGGCGACTTGAAGACGGGGAAGTAGCGGCGGCGGCCGAAGAGCGTCTCCACGTAGCCGTCGGTGCGGGCCTTGATGCGCGTCTCCTCCAGATAGCGCTCCACGCCGGGGAACTGGGCGAAGTACGCGCGGACGAACGTGTCCGCCTCGTTGGGCGTCAGGCCGCTCTCACGCGCCAGCCGGAAGGAACTCATGCCGTAGATCAGGCCGAAGTTGACCCGCTTGGCGAAGTTGCGCTGGTTGCGCGTCACCTTCTCCGGCGGGATGCCGTAAACGGCCGCGGCCGTCGTCGTGTGAATGTCGCGGTCGTTGCGGAAGGACTCCAGCAGCGTCTCGTCCTGGCTGATGTGGGCCAGGATGCGCAGTTCGACCTGCGAGTAGTCGGCCGAGAGGAACACCCAACCGGGGTCGCTGATGAAGCCGCGCCGCAGTTGCTGGCCGACCTCGCTGCGGACGGGGATATTCTGAAGGTTGGGGTTGCTGCTGGCCAGCCGGCCGGTGACCGCGCCGATCTGGCTGAAGCTGGTGTGCAGGCGACCGGTGTTGGGGTTGATGAGCAGCGGCAGGGCATCGACGTAGGTGCCCTTCAGCTTGGACAGTTCGCGGTGTTCAATGATGGCATCGACGATGCCGCTCTTGTCCACCGCCCGCAGGCCGTCGAGCACGTCGGCGGCGGTCGAGTAGTGGCCGCTGGCGATCTTCTTCAGCCCCTCGCGCGGCAGGTGCAGCTTGCCGAAGAGAATGTCGCTGAGTTGCTGGGTCGAGTTGATGTTGAACGGCTCGCCGGCGATCTCGTAGATGGCCCCCTCCAGTCGCAGGAGGGCCGCCGCCAGGTCTTGCGACATCTGGCGGAAGAAATCGACGTCGATGCGCACGCCCACCCGTTCCATGTCGGCCAGCACCGGCAGTAGCTCCATCTCCAGGTCGAGCAGTCGCGTCAGCCCCTTGGCCTCGATCTCCTGCTGCAAGAGGGGCATCAGGCGCAGGGTCATGTCGGCGTCGGCCGCCCCATAGGGCGCGGCGGCCTCAATGGGCACCTGGGCGAAGGTTACCTGGGTCTTGCCGCGGCCGATGAGCGTCTCGATGTCGGTCATCTCCGCGCCCAAGCGGTGGCGAGCCAGGTCCTTCAGCCCCTTGTGCTTCGTCGCCGGGTCGGTCAGCCACTCGGCGATCATCGTGTCGAAGGCCACCGGCGTGACCGTCAGCCCGTGGCGGCTGAGGATCATGCAGTCGAACTTGGCGTTGTGGGCCACCTTGCGGATGGCCGGGTTGGTCATTGCCGGGCGGATGGCCTCGATGACCCGCGCCAGCGGCAGCTGCCCCGGCGCAGGCTCGGCCGCGCCGGCAAAGAGGTTCATCTGGCCGCTGTCGGCCTGCGACGCGCCGGTGACGTGGCCGGTGGGGATGTAGTAGGCCACCGGCGGCTCGACGGCCAGGCAGATGCCGACGATGCCGGCCAGCATCCGCTCCAGGCTGTCGGTCTCCACGTCGAAGCTGATCCACTGTGCCCGCTCCAACCGGGCCACCATCTCGGCCAGCGCCGCCTCGTCGCGGACGAGGACGGCCTCGGTCTTGCGGGCGGCCTCGCCGGCAGCGGCGGCCGCCTGCGGCAGGTCGTTCGGCGCGCCCAGGCGGGCGATGAGCGCGTTGGTCAGCGAGCGGAACTCCAGATCGCGGAAGAGGGCAATGGCCTCGGCGGCGTTGAAGTCATGGGTGCGGCAATCCTCCAGCCTGACGCTGACGGGCGCGTCGGTGACGATGCGGGCCAGGTCATAGCTGAGCCGGGCCGAACCCTCGCCATCCACCAGCTTCTGCCGCAAAGCGCCCTTGATGTCATCCAGGTGGGCGTAGAGGTTGGCCAGCGTGCCGTATTCCTCCAGCAGCTTGACGGCCGTCTTCTCGCCGATGCCCTTGACGCCGGGGATATTGTCGCTGACGTCGCCGACGAGGGCCTTATAGTCCACCACCTGCTCCGGCCGCACGCCCAGCTTGCCCACGACGCCGGCGGCGTCGTAGATCTCCGGGCTGCCGCCGGGCTTGCGCGAGGGCAACTCGACGCGGGTGTTGTCGTCCACCAGTTGCAGCAGGTCGCGGTCACCGGTGATGATGTGGACGGCAACGCGGCCGGCCATCTGCCGGGCGATGGTGCCCAGCACGTCGTCGGCCTCAAAGCCGTCGCACTCCAGCAGCGGAATGTTGAGGGCGCGGGCGACCTGCTTGATGCGCGTGATCTGCACGTCCAGCTCGTCGGGCATCTTGTCGCGCGTGCCCTTGTAGTCCGGGTACATCTCGTCGCGGAAGGTCGCGCCGGTGTCGAAGCTGATGGCCAGGTAGTCGGGCGGCGCTTCGGCCAGGATGAGGTCGAGCAGGGTGCGCGTGAAGCCGAAGGTGGCGTTGGTCGGCTCGCCCGCCTTGGTCGAGAATGACTCCAGCGGCAGGGCGAAGAACATGCGATAGGCCAGGGCGTGGCCGTCGATGAGCACGAGCGTCTCAGTGGTCATAGGGCATCCTGTGCGCGGATCGGCGTGTCGTGTCCGGCAAGGTATATATTATAGCACATTTGGGCTACCTGTGGCGCGATTCTCCGAATCGCGTTTCCACTCCAGCGCAGAGGGCGATTCGGAGAATCGCGCCACAGGGCCGGTGTAGAGGGCGATTCGGAGAATCGCGCCACATTACCAGCCGCTGGCGGCGAAGACCGTTTGCAACAGATCGGCGCGTTCTTCGGCTGTCATCAGCCGCGGCCGCGCCCAGTCCTCGATCAATCCCGTCCACAGTTCGACGGCGATCAGACGGCCGTCGTAGACCACGTAGGTATCGACAAAGCTCTGCCGCGTGGCCAGCATGTCCATCTGGTCGAAGAAGAGATTGCCCAGCCCGTAGTGGATGTATGCGCCGTTATCGAAGGCGAAGCCCTGGGCGTGGTGGCCCTGGCTGCCGGAGACGGCCGCCGCCCCAGCCGCGGCCAGTTCGGCGAAGGCGGCGATCTGGTCGGGTGGCGGGTCGTAGCGGTAGTGCTCGATGTATTGCAGCGTGGCGATGACGACGTAGCCCGCGGCGCGCAACTCGGCGATCTGCGCGGCCACGTCCGGGCCGCAGGGGCGCGAGCCGGCGGCATCGACCAGCGCCCAGTCGCCGGCCGGGCCAACGGGATTGCAGCCGACGAAGGCGATGCGGTTGCCGTTGTGCTCAATGGTCAGCGCCCGCGTGGCGTCGGCCAAATCTCGCCCACCGCCAAACCACTGCATCCCGGCGGCGGCATACATGTCCAGCGAGCGCGCCAGCGGTTCGCGCCCCCAGTCGTTGAGGTGGTTGCCGGTCAACTCGATGACGTCGATGCCGAGGGATTTGAGCAGCTCAAAGTAGGGGTCGCGCGAGCAGAAGGTCGTGTCGCCATAGGCGTCGGGGTAAGGGCAGTCGGCGGCGAAGGAAACCTCGTTGCTGACGTGGGCGATGTCGGCCGCGGCGAAGACCGGAGCCACTTCCTCGCCCGGCCAGAGGATGCCGCGCTGCTCCATCTGCGCCGCCGTAGCCCGCACCAGGGCAGTGACGCCGCTCATGGCCACGCGCGTCAGCCGGGCGGGGTCGCGGTTGACCGTCGGCCCGGCCCAGCGCAGCCGGAAGGCGGCCACCGCCTCCGGGTCGCCGGTGACGGTCATGGGGATGGTCAGCGGGTAGGTCTCGGCGGCGAAGTCGTGGGTCAGGGGCGACTGGCCATCGACGCGCAACACCTTCCACTCCGGCCGCAGCGCCTCGAAGGGCACGATGATCCACGACGGGCGCGCCGCCCAGACGCGGCCGAGAAAGTCCTCAGCGACGATCTCGCCGCCAGTGGGCGCGCCCCAGGCAGCTTCCAGCGCCGCGGCCGTGGGCGCGTCCAGCATCAGCCGGCCCAGTTCCGACGCGCCCGCCGCCCAACCGGCGGTGACGGCCGCGCTGGTCGTGTCATCGGCCACGGTGGCAAAGGGGGCGGCGACGGCGTAGACCCACTGGGCCAGCGGCTCGCCGTCGGCGACGGT
>JAIBAS010000132.1 GCA_019695075.1 Promineifilum sp.
CTAGGGTAATGTCGACCGCCCCGTACCCGTTGCCGCTGAAGGCGTTGTTCTCCAGCGCTAGAGAAATCGCATCCTCCGCCTGGCCATAGACATAGATACCCTTAGACCCATTATCGGCGATGGTGCTGTTGGTGACGGTCAGGCTGGCCATCTCGGCAGTACTGGTCGAGCCCAGGTCGACGTAGATACCAGAGTCCAGGCTGTTGTTGATGTTGACGTGGTCGAGCACGACGGTGCTGCCGTCATCTAGGTAGATGGTGCTGTAGGGGTAGTAATAGTACCCGCCGCCATAGCGCAGCGTGGCATAGCTCATCTCAACCCGACCGCCGTTGCTGACGTGGATTTGATCCCAGTCCCCCTTGCCCGGGCTGGTCTCGTCGCCATCGTTGTTCGTGTCCCCGCCAATGGTGTCATCTTGGAGTGACGTGAAATAGACAGGGTTGGCCGATGTACCTTGGACTCGTAAAGTACCGTTGATGGTGAAGTCACCCCAATAGCTCAGTTTGATGACTGTCCCCGGCTGAATGGTTAGCGTAACTCCGGTGTCCACCGTGACGCCACACGTTGCCACATAAGTACCATTCGCCGGCGACCAAGTCGTATTGGCTGTGATTGACCCGCAGACCTCCGTCACCGGGGGTGGGGGCATAGTGGCTGTCGGCGTAGGCGTATAAGTCGCCGTGGCTGTCGCGGTGGATGTCGGCGTGTTGGAAGCTGTTGGCGTGTGGGTCGGCGTTCCTGTGGCTGTTGGCGTAAACGTGGCTGTCGCTGTGTGCGTGGCCGACGCAGTGGCGGTTGCCGTTGGCGTGCGTGTTGTCGTAGCCGTCGCAGTAGGCGTGAAGGTCGCCGTCGGCGTCCTCGTCTGCGTGGCTGTCGCCGTCGGCGTATTCGTCGCCGCCGCGCCCACCACCCGCCCCACCCCATCAATCACCTCCGGCCCAAAGCTGTGCACCGCCCCATCCCAGAAGAGACGGTAGACGCAACTCGTCGGATCGCCGAACGCGCCGGGGGCGCAGATGAATACATCGCTGCTCTGTCCCTTCACCAGCCCGGCTCCCACCCCCACCGAGAACGCGCCGTTGGTCGAAAGGTAAAGCTCGCGCGTCGTCGTGTCACCCCAGACGCCTCCCACGTCCTCGGCCGTCGTCGTCAGCCCCACGTCGGAGCCGTCGAAGTAGAGTGACCACGTTCCAGCAGTTGTTGCGCCCTGGGAGGTCATGGCAAAGGCCATCAGATCCTCGTCGAGCGCCTTGGCGACACCGGTGACGGCGGCGCTGGTGAAGACGCTGATCAGCAGGCGGCCATCGGGGGCGAAGGCCAGGCCGTCGATATCCTCACCACTGGTCGTCAGGCCGACGTCGGAGCCGTCAAAATAGAGGGTATAACTGCCGGCCGTGGTCGCGCCGGTGGTAGTCGGGGTGAAGAGGACGACATCGGCGTCAGTAATGGCCCCCGCGCCGGGCAGAGTAACGGCCGCGTCGACGCTCAGCAGGATGCTGCCGTCGGCCAGAATTTCAAAGGCGTCGACGTCCTTGGTCCCCAAACCGACGTCGGAGCCGTCGAAGTAGAATGACCACGCACCACTGGCCTCGTCGTAGCGCAGGATGTCCTCATCGGCGAAGGCTCCGACGCCTGGCAGGGTGCCGCCGCTGGTGGAGCTGAAGTAAAGGCCGGCCGGGGCGCTACCGGCGGCCAGGGCCGCGCGGCTGAATGGCGCCGCCAGGAACCCGAAGAGCAAGGCCGAGATCAGCCCGGACGCGGCGAGCGTGAACACCGTCTTGACCGGGTGCTTTTTGACAAACGAAAAGATGTTGGGAAACGAATGCGCGACCGGATTCATCTTCAGCCCCATTGAGGTTGTAAAGTCCAGCACAGATTTCAAAGGCACGAGCGTGAATCTGCGCCACTGACACTGCCAGAATGATAGTCGATCAACCCTTTATAGATCGTAAAGTATTTCTATGGTTGCGCAAGATGACATTCATCACTTTGTTCTAGGAATATTGGCGCGTGGCATAGAGTGATGAGGACGCCAAGCCAAGAAAATAGAACTTGTGTTCTATACGAAAGTCCGCTACAATTGACCTAGACAAGCAGGGTTCACCAGCAGTACCGGCGCCCCTCTCATTTTTCGACCCTTGAATCACCGCGCTGCCGCGGGTGATTGAGGTGAATGAAATGACCGCCGCAACCAGTTACACCCAAATCCGCGGGCTACGACCCGGAGACCGCACGGTGGAGGCGGAGCCACTCGTCCCCTTTTGCCTTGAACAGACAAACCGTATCGCCACCGCTGACCGACACAACACCGATGGCAACCACTGGCTAGACTGGACGCGCAGCCGGTACGCTGAACGTTATACCGCCCCAGGCCCATAGCCGGGGCATCTGCCTGACACCGACGTCGCGGCCGCACAACCGGCCGCGGGCAGCGCCGGTGTCCGGTTTTGTTTGGAAAGTTTGTAGACATGGAGCCACACACACGCCCAGGCCGGCGGCCGTCGTACAGCCGCGGCCGCCGGACACAACACCGTGATCCCCCACACCCCTTACCCTCCGTGGCAAGATAGCGACGCCTGGCCAAAAACGGCCGTCCCAGAGAGCTATAACTAAGGCACGCCATGAGCCCGACAGCCCACACCGCCGCCATGCCCGAACCGCGGGGCCGCTACGAAGTCCAGGTCCACCACCTGGGCCACAACCGCTATGCGGTAATCACCCTCTACTTCCCCCCGCCCATCCTCATCGGCAGCGCCTGGCTGCCCACTTCGGCCGCGGCCCTCGACCACGCGGAGAAGACGCGCGACCTGGTCGCCGCGCGCACCCACGCCCCGGTCACCGTCAGGGACAAGGGCTACACCCTGCCACCCAACTGGCTGCCCGCCACCCGCCCCAGGGAGTCATGAACATGCTG
>JAIBAS010000124.1 GCA_019695075.1 Promineifilum sp.
TGAAGAGGTTGACCGCCTGGCGGTAGATTTCGACCTCCAGCGTGGCGAAGTGCGGCCCGCCCAGGACGACGATGACGCCGAAGCTGGTGAAGGTGAAGGTGAAGACCAGCGCCGCCGCGGCCAGGAGTGCCGGGCGCAATAGCGGCAGCGTGACCGTCAGGAAGGCCCGCGCCGGTGACGCCCCCAGCATCTGCGCCGCCTGCGACAGCGACGGCGGCAAGTTCTGCCAGTAGGCGCTCAGCAGGCGCAGGGCGACGCTATAGTTATAGAAGACGTGGGCCAACAGGATGATCCACACCGTCTGCGACAGGCGAATGGGCGGCGCGTCCAGCGCCAGCAGGCGCATCAGCCAGACGTTGAGCACGCCCGTCGGCCCGACCAGAGCCACAAAGGCCGCGGCGACGACGACCGTCGGCAGCACGAAGGGCAGCGTGGCCACGGCGCGGATGAGCGTCTGGCCGCGAAAGCGAAAGCGGGCCAGCACGTAGGCCCCCGGCAGCGCCAGCGCCAGCGTCAGCAGCGTCGAAACGACCGCCTGCCAGACCGTGAACCACAGCACGCGCAGGAAGTAGGCCGAGCGGAACAACTCTCCCAACGCGGCTGTGTCCAATCGCCCTTCCGACCAAAGGCCCAGGCGCAGGATGGCCGCCAACGGATAAAAATAGAACAGGGCGAAGAAGAGCAGCGGCGACAGGAATACGGCCGCCAGAAGCAGCGGCCGCAGCCGGTGGCCGAAGCGGGGAGAGGTTGTCACGTTGTCCATGGTTTGCCGTCGCGCCAGAGTGTAACCCGGTTTGCCCTCAGGGCTGCATCATCTCGCGGTTGTTGATCAGCTCACCCAGCAGCCGAAAGTCGGTCTCGACCGTCTCTTTCAGATCTTCGCAGCAGCTCATCATGTCAGCGCAGCACCGTCTCTGTCCACGCCTGAATCCATGCCTCGCGGTTGGCGGCAATGCGGGCCGGGGCCATCTGCACCGGCGCGGCCGGCGTGTGGCTGTACTGGGTGAAGACCTCCGGCAGCGCGGCCTTGTCGTTGGCCGGATAGACGAACATCTTCAGCGGGATGTCCTCCTGGAAGGGTGTGCTTAACATAAAGTCAACGAGTTGCCGGGCAGCGTCTTCCACCTTCGTGCCGCTGAGGATGCCGGCAAACTCGATCTGCCGAAAGCAGGAACCATCAGCGATCACGGCCGCCGTCGGCGCGGTCGCCGGCGGCGTCTCGGCAAAGTAGACCTCGGCCACCGGGCTGCTGGCGTAGCTGACAACGATGGGCCGGTCGCCGTCGGAGGCGGCCGTGAAGTAGGTGTAATAGGCCTCCTCCCAGCCATTGGCCACCAGCACGTTGTTATCCACCAGCCGTTGCCAGTAATCAAGGTAGCCGTCCTCGCCGTAGGTCGCCACCGTCGCCAGCAGGAAGGCCAGGCCGGGCGTCGACGTGGCCGGGTTCTGCACGACGGTGAGATCGGCATAGGCCGGGTCGGCCAGCGCGTCCAGGTCGGCCGGCGGCGGCAGGCCGCGCTCGTCAAACCAGGCCACGTCGACGTTCAGGCAGACGTCGCCATAGTTAACCGGCAGGGCGCGGTGCTCCGGGTCGAGTTGCAGCGCGGCGGGGATGTCGGCCAGCGCCGGCGAGTCATAGGGCAGGAAGATGTCGTTGTCCAGCGCCCGTTGCAGGAAGGTGTTATCGACGCCATAGAACACGTCGGCCAGCGGCGCGTCCTTCGAGAGGATGGCCTTGTTGAGCGCCTCGCCGCCGTCGCCGGCCTTGAATACCTCCACGGTGATGCCCGTCTGCGCCTCGAACGCGGCCAGCACCTCGGCGCTGACGTCGAAGCTATCGTGGGTCATCAGGCGGACGGTCGCGCCCGCCGTCGTTTCGTCCTGCGGCTCGGCCGCGCCGTCGCAGGCGGCCAACAGCGCGGCCAGCAGCGCCAGGGCCAACATTCCTTGCCAGCGTGTCATAGCTTTCTCTCCCCTTGCGGCCCACGGACGCCGGCCCGGCCCAAGCAAAACGCCCCTGAGACCAGGGGCGCGCGAAACGATCTCTGTCATTTCCCTACGCCAGCATTACCTGGATCAGGTTCGGCGGTTCGCTCAGCGCGTCTCAGCCCGGTCACCCGTGCACCCGCAAGACTACGATTCAGTTGTCGCCGCCGGGCAACCCACCGGACAGCCAACAGGATTATAGGCCGGCGTGGCGCGCTCGTCAATCGCAGTTGACAAACGCGCCCGGCGTGCTATACTCCGTTCTTGTCATTGCGGGGTAGAGCAGAGGCAGCTCGTCGGGCTCATAACCCGGAGGTCACAGGTTCGAATCCTGTCCCCGCTACTGCCAGTAAAACCAGAGCCAACCCGGCTCTGGTTTTTTGTTGCCGCTATGGCTGAATTGCCGCTTTGCGTGGCCGGCGAATCGAGTACAATCTGCCGCTTGCATTCTGGAACCTTAACCGCAAAGAGGTGTGCGTATGACCCAAACCATGACACCCCCCCGCTGGAGCCTGGACGACCTGGTGGCCGAACCCATCCAGGACAATATCGACGCGGCCCTAGCCGCGCTGGAGACCGACGTGGCCGCCTTCGAGAACCGGCGCGAACGGCTGCGCGAGGATATGGAGGCGGCCGAGCTTCTGACCCTGCTGCGCCAGTATGAGGCCATCATGCACCGCGGCCACCTGTTGGGCGCGTACGCCTACTTGCGCTTCTCCGAGAACACCCAGGATCAGACCTCGCTCAGCATCCGCGACCGGCTCGACCAGGCGCTGACCGCCTTCGAGAACCGCGTGCTCTTCTTCACGCTGTGGCTGAAGGCCATTCCCGAAGAGGCCGCCGCCCGCCTCATGCCCGACGACCCCGACCTGCGCCACTTCATCACCTCCCTGCGCAAGTTCCAGCCCCACACCCTGACTGAGCCGGAAGAGCGCGTCATCAACCTGAAGGACACCAACGGCATCGACGCAATGACGAACCTCTACGACATGATCGTCAGCGCGTTCTCCTTCCGGCTGGAAGTGGATGGCAAGACCAAGACACTGACACGCGACGAGTTGACGGCCTACTTCCGCCACCCTTCGGCCGACATCCGCGCCGCCGCCTACCAGGAGCTTTACCGCGTCTACGCCGAGAACAGCGCTGTGCTGGCCCAGATCTACAGCCATCGCGTGCGCGACTGGTACGCCGAGGGCATCGGCCTGCGCCACTTTCCGACGCCCATGTCGGTGCGTAACTTGCAAAACGACATCCCCGACCAGGTCGTCGAGGCCCTGCTGGAGGCCAGCCGGCGCAACAGTGGTCTGTTCCAGCGCTACTTCCGCCTGAAGGCGGCGTGGCTGGGCATGGACAAGCTGCGGCGCTACGACATCTACGCGCCCTTGGCCCCGGCCGACCGCGCCTACGACTACGCCGACGGCATGGCCCTGGTGCTCGACAGCCTCACGCACTTCGATCCGCGCCTGGCCGCACTGGTGCAGCGAGTCATCGACGCCGACCACGTCGACGCCGCGCCGCGGCCGGGCAAGCGCGGCGGCGCGTACTGCTACTCCGTCGCCCCGGAACTGACGCCGTGGGTCTTCAGCAACTACACCGGCAAGGCGCGTGACGTGGCCACCATGGCCCACGAGATGGGCCACGCCATCCACGGCATGCTGGCCGCCAACCATTCGCCGCTGACGTTCCACGCCTCGCTGCCGCTGGCCGAGACGGCCTCGGTCTTCAGCGAAATCCTGCTGACCAACCGCCTGCTGAAGGACGAGACCGACCCGGCTGTGCGCCGCGACCTGCTGGCCTACGCTCTCGACGACGCCTATGCCACCGTCCAGCGGCAGGCCGCCTTCAGCCTGTTCGAGCGCGAAGCCCACGCCCTCATCCAGGACGGCGCGACGGCCGAGCGGGTCTGCGCCGCCTACATGGACAATCTGCGCGCCCAATTCGGCGACGCCATCGAGATCGGCGACGAATTCCGCTGGGAGTGGATCAGCGTGCCCCACTTCTACGCCACGCCGTTCTATACCTATGCCTACGCTTTCGGCCAGTTGCTCGTCCTGGCGCTGTATGAGCAGTACAAGGAGGAGGGCGAGGCCTTCGTACCGCGCTACCTGAAGCTGCTGTCCTATGGCGGCTCGGCCGAGCCATACCAGGTACTGACCGAGGCCGGTTTCGACGTGGCCACGACGGAGTTCTGGCAGCGCGGCTATGATGCCCTGGAGGCCATGTTGAACGAACTGGAAAACTTGTAGAGTCGCCAACCGCTGTGGTTAGCAACGTCATGACGATCAACCAGGAGGGAACCAGCCATGACCACCGCCACTGCCACCTTCGGCGCAAAACCGCCGTCGCCCTATAGCGTCTTTCGCCACCGCGACTTCCGGCTGATGTGGCTGGGCCAATTCGTGTCCACGGCGGGCACGGCGCTGACCTCGTTGGCCGCGTCGATCCTCGTCTACCGGCTGACCGGCTCAGCCCTCAGCGTTGGCCTCATGATGATGGCCACGGCCGCGCCCAGTCTGCTGGTGGGTCTCTTCGCCGGGGTCATCGTCGACCGCTACGACCGCAAGAAGATCATGATCGTCACCGAGCTACTGCGCGCGGTGCTGATCGCCCTCATCCCCTTCCTGGCGGCGCAGAACATCGTCTGGCTCTACGTCATCGTCGCCCTGACCAGCGCCATCGCCCAGTTCTACGACCCAGCCCACGAAAGCGTCTTGCCCGAGGTAGCCCCGGAGGAAGAACTGGCCGCGGCCAACTCGCTCATGGCCATTAGCTCCTTCGGCTCCACGGCCATCGGCTTTGCCGCGTCGGGCCTGATCGCCTCGGCGGCCAACATCAACTGGGCCTTCTGGCTCGACGCCATCAGCTTCCTGGTCTCGGCGCTCTGCATCATGTTCGTGGCCATTAAACCACTGGGCGCGGAGGAGGAGGCCAGCGCGGCGATGGTTGTCCGCAACCTGCGCGTCGGTCTGCGCTTCCTGGCCGATACACCCGTCCTGCGTTCGCTCTTTCTGGTCTACATCCCCGTGCTGATCTCCTACGGGTTGTCGAATTCGCTGCTGCTGCCATTTTCCGACCGGGCGCTGGGGGCGAATGAGTTCCAGTATGGCTTGCAGGAGAGCCTGACCTCGGTGGCCTTCGTCGCCTGCAGTCTGCTGATGGCCAAGTTCTTCGACCGGATGCGCGAGGGGCAATGGATCGCGCTCAGCTGGCTGGCGATGGGCGCGCTGTCGGCCATCTACTCGCAGCTAACCTCCATCCCGCTGGCCATTCTCGTTATCGGTCTGTCCGGCTTCGTCAACGCGCCGTCGGCCATCGGCGGCCGGCTCATCCTCCAGCGCAACACCCCGCGCGAGATGCGCGGCCGGGTCAACAGCGCCTTCTTCGTCTCACGCGACATCCTGTTCCTGATCGGCATGGCTGCCGTCGGCTTGGCGGACTTCATCGACGTGCGAACGATGTTCCTCATCAGCGGCCTGATACTCACCGCGGGCGGCGCGCTGGTGCTATTCCTGCCCGGCCTGCGCCACGATACCCTGGCCTGGCAGCGCTCCATCGCCCTATTGCGCGGCGCGCCGGCCGCCCCTCGCCTGGGGCCGGGTCGCGCCGCTCTGGCCGCCGACGCCAATGCCCTGGTCGATCTGATTCCAACCCTCTGCAATCTCAGCCCCAAAGAGTGCGGCGTACTGGCCTCGCACGCCATCGTCATCGACGTTCCGCGGAGCACGGCCATCGTCCGGCGCGGCGAGCAGAGCGATAAGGCGTATTTCGTCATGGCCGGGCGGGCCGTGGCCGGCTTCGAGGACAGCGACGGCAGCTTCCGTGTGCTCAATTCACTCCTGGCCGGCGACTTCTTCGGCGAGATCGCCGCCCTGACCGGTTCGGTGCGCACCGCTGATGTTGTCGCCGACGAAGATATGCGCCTCATGCAGGTGCCCGCGGCCACGCTGCGCGAGATGATGAGCAACGCCCAGTTCAGTTCGCTGGTGCTGGAAACGATGACCTCGCGCCTGAACGTTGTTAGCAGCACCGTCATGCCGCGCTTTGCCGCCCTAGATCAGGTCGACCTGCGCGACCTGCGCACCAACGCGCCGGAGGAGTAGGGCCATATCGCCCACGCCGCCACCGGCGTGCTGGAAATCCCGCGCGTCCCCTTTTTGGCCCTGCTTGATGATGAGCTGCAACTGGTGCGCCGGATGTTGGAGATCGCGGTGGCGCGGTTGGCCGCTTCCAACCATCGCGAGAGCGCTCTGGCCTTTCTGACTGCGGCGGCTGGCGAACGGTGAAGGCCTGCCCCCGCCTGGTCAGAGGCCTTTTTGCCCGACGCCATCCACCGCCTGCGCCCCGGCGCGCCGCTGGCCCACATCACCCCCGACATCGCCTGGGGCGGCAGCACCGGCCGCGGCGTGCGCGTGGCCGTGGTTGACACCGGCATTGAGGCCGATCATCCGGCCTTCACCAACAACGTCAGTGGCGGGGTCATCATCGAACTAGACGATCAGGTCGAGGATAGCTTCGTCGCCATTCCCGACAACCCGCCGCGCGCCGTGGCCGGCCACGGCACGGCCTGCGCCGGCATCATCCACCGCATCGCCCCGAAGCCGAGCTATTCAGCGTCCGCGTGTTGGGCGACAACATGCGCGGCCGAGCCGTGACCTTCGCGCGCCCCACATCGCCGGCATCGTGGCCCTCATTTTGAGCAAACACCCCGGCCTGACGCCGTTCCAAGTCAAGACCATGCTCATGGCCTGCGCCACGAACGTCCAAGCCTTGTAGGGCGGGTTGGCAACCCGCCCGGCGGGTTACCAACCCGCCCTACAGGCTACATCCCTAGCGTCGCCACCATCACCGCCTTGATGGTGTGCATGCGGTTCTCGGCCTGGTCGAACACAATGGATGCCGGCGACTCGAAGACATCTTCGGTCACTTCCAGTCCATCCAGCCCAAACTTCTGATAGACCTGCTCGCCGACCTTCGTTTCGCGGTTGTGGAAGGCGGGCAGGCAGTGCATGAACCTGACCGCCGGGTTGCCGCTGCGCTGCATGGCCGCAGCGTTGACCTGGTAGGGCTTTAGCAGTTCGATGCGCTCCTGCCAGACCGAGTCCGGCTCGCCCATCGACACCCACACGTCGGTATGGATGAAATCCACGCCGCCGACGCCCTCATCGACATCCTCGGTCAGCGTCAACCGCGCGCCCGTCTCCTCGGCCACGGCCCGGCCGGCGGCGATGAGTTCCTCGCTCGGCCAGAGGTGCTTGGGCGCGCAGATGCGCACGTCCATGCCCAGCTTGCAGCCGCCGATCATCAGCGAGTTACCCATGTTGAAGCGCGCATCGCCCATGTAGCAGTAGGCAATGTCGGCCGGCTGCTTGTGCGAATGCTCCAGCATCGTCAGCATGTCGGCCAGGATTTGCGTCGGATGGAACTCGTTGGTCAGGCCGTTCCAGACGGGCACGCCGGCATAGCGGGCCAGCGTCTCGACCGTCTCCTGGGCAAAGCCGCGGTACTCGATGCCGTCGTACATCCGGCCGAGCACGCGGGCGGTGTCCTTCATCGACTCCTTGTGGCCGATCTGCGAGCCTTCCGGGCCGAGGTAGGTCACGTGCGCCCCCTGGTCATAGGCGGCCACCTCGAAGGCGCAGCGTGTGCGCGTGGAGGCCTTCTCGAAGATGAGGGCGATGTTCTTACCCACCAGGCGCGGCTGCTCGTAACCGCCGTACTTGGCCGCCTTCAGGTCGGCCGAGAGCTTCAGCAAGAAGCGAAGCTCCTCACGGGTAAAGTCGAGTTCCTTTAGAAAACTGCGATTGCGTAGATTCACTGCCATGCGATTCCATCCTATCCTTTGCCGGCCAGCGACTCCATCTTGCGGGCCAACTCAACATCGAAAGTGCTGATCGCGTTGTCCATGTCGTGGGTCGTCAGATCCACGGTCACGCGGTTATAGACATTGCGCCACTCGGGGTGGTGGTCCATCTTATCGGCGTGGACGGCCACGCTGACCATCCAGCCGATCGCCCGGGCGAACGACGCGAACTTGTAGTCCTTGTGCAGCTTGCCGTCCTTCACTTCCCAACCGGGAAGCTCCGGCAACGCCGCCGCAATCTCCGCCTGGCTCAGTTTCCTGCGTTCCATCTCGCTCCTTCGCTGTTCGCGGCCGGCGGGTCGCCCGGCGATGGGTAATAGGACCAGACCGGGTATTTCTGCCCCGACGGCCGGAAGCCGAAGCGGCCATAGAGCCGCTGCGATACCGCGTTGTCCTCCTGCGTGTTCAGCGTCACGCCGCGCAGCTTGCGCCGGCGATAGCCTTCCAACGCCCGCGTCATCAGCGCCGCGCCGACGCCCAGCCCCTGCCACTGCGGATCAACGGTCATCCGCGCCAGATGGGCGCTGCTGCCGCCGCCGGTGCTGAACTGGAAGCCCACCGGCCGCCCGTCGAGTGTGGCCACGTCGAAGCTGAGCGACTGCCGCCAGGCCAGGTAGAGGCTCTGAGCGCTGTGCCGCCAGCGCGGCTCGAAGGCGGCCGCTTCCATCTCCGCCAGCGCCGGCAACTCCTCCATCAACGCCGGGCGGATATCCAGCCCCGGCGGAGCGGAGTACGACACCGGCTCCAGGTCGTCCTTGCGGAAGCCGAGCACGGTGCTGACGGGGACAAAGCCGAGCCGGTCGAGCCAGTGCAGCGGCCAGTTGTCGGTGATGAACCAGGCCACCTCGTTGATGTCCGGCTCCAGCCCGGCCAGAACGGCCGCCCACAGCGCTTCGCACTGGCCAAAGGCCGCCACCGAGCGCGTCACGGCGACGCGCGCCCAGGCCGCCGGCGGCGGGTCGGCACCGACGGCCAGGCAGGCGACAATGGCCTCGGCATCGCCGTCGTCTTCACGTGTGTAGACGACAAAGCCGGGCGTGCCCAGCCAGTCGCCGGGCACGTGCCAATCGACGTGAACGTGGATATACGCGCTCAGCCGCAGCAGTCGTTGGATGGCGCCCGCGTCGGCGCGCGTGGCCAGGCGAACGTGCGGCTGCGCCAGCGGCCCGGCCGGCGATGTGTTTGCCAATTGCATGGCGCTATTGTACACTACATAATAAGCGAAGGGGATTGTCCGGGCGTGTACAGGCGATATCACCTGCCCCGGCCACCTCAGAAAACATGACGATCGATCAGGCCAAGGCCCGCGCACTCGAAAACACCGTCGCCACGCTGAACAAGCGCTTCGGCGACGGCGTGATCATGCGCCTCGGCGACGCGCAACACATGCAGGTCGAATCGATCCCGACCGGCTCGATCTCGCTCGACATCGCTCTGGGCGTTGGCGGCGTGCCGCGCGGGCGCATCGTCGAAATCTACGGCCCCGAGTCCTCCGGCAAGACCACCCTCTGCCAGCACATCGTCGCCGAAGCCCAACGCCTCGGCGGCATCTGCGCCTACATCGACATGGAGCACGCCCTCGACCCCAGCTACGCCGCCAAGTGTGGCGTCAACATCGACCAGCTCTACGTCTCCCAGCCCGACACCGGCGAGCAAGCCCTGGAGATCGCCGACGCCCTCATCCGCTCCGGCACCATGGACGTCGTCGTCATCGACTCTGTGGCCGCCCTCGTCCCGCGGGCCGAGATCGAGGGCGAGATGGGCGACTCCCACGTCGGTCTGCAAGCCCGGCTCATGAGCCAGGCGCTGCGCAAGCTGTCGGGGGCCATCAAGCAGACCAACACCGTCGTCATCTTCACCAACCAGTTGCGCGAGAAGATCGGCGTCATGTTCGGCAACCCGGAGACGACCACGGGCGGCAACGCGCTGAAGTTCTACGCCTCGGTGCGGCTGGACATTCGCCGCATCCAGGCCATCAAAGCTGGCAACGACGTGGTCGGCAACCGCACGCGGGTGAAGGTCAAGAAGAACAAGGTCGCCCCGCCCTTCACCGAGTGCGAATTCGACATCATGTACAACGAGGGCATCTCGCGCACGGGCGACGTGCTCGACCTGGCCATTGAGCGCAACCTTGTTGACAAGCGCGGGGCGTACATTCGCTACGGCGACACGCTGCTGGGCCAGGGGCGCGAGAACGCCAAGGTCTATCTGGCCGGGAACTCGGCCGTACTGAACGAGCTGGAGAGCCAGATACGCGCGTCGGCCGGTCTGCCGCCGCGCGCCTAACCGATCCAAGCCGGCGCGGTCGGCAACGACTGCGCCATCCCGACGCCGGCGGCGACACGCCGGAGCCGGGCCAGCCGCGGAGCCGACCAGCCCGCGGCCGAACGAATACTTGACAGACGAACGAACACAAACGGCTTACTGCTACTGCTAGAACAAAATGGGCGCGTGTGGCGACCCATCGGGCAATTAGGTCGATAAGGAAATAACCCAGTTAGCTGGTTGACAGGACGATTGGCGTGCAAGATGCTCGCTCGGCCACTTCCGACGCATGACACAAGGAACTCGATGTTGACGGCAACAGGCTCGCCCCCCGCGCGAGCAGTCACGCACAACAGCGGCGCCCCCGCGGCGCGACAGCATCTTTCGTAATGTCCGCACACTCCTGAGTGGGTTCTCCGCCCTTACCCGGGCGGGGCTTTATTGACAACAGATCGCAAGACCTGGGATGGCCCCTTCACTAGCCGTGGCTCTGTAGCCACGGCTTTTTGTTTGGCGATGGGCACAATTACGGCACTGACGGCACAGGTAAAGAATCCCGACCGCGTGAGCGTGTTCGTGGACGGCGCGTTCGCCTGCGGGCTGGCGCTCGACGTGGCCGCGGGGCTGCGCGTCGGCCAGACGATCAGCGCCGCCGATCTGGCCGCGCTGGAGCAGCGCGAGGAAGTCCACCAGGCGCGCGAGCGGGCTGTGGCCCTCCTGGCCCGCCGGCCGCGCAGCGCCAACGAGATCGCCCGCCAACTGCGCCGCCATCAGCATACCGACGACATCATCCAGCAAGTCCTCGACGATTTGACCGCCGCGGGCCTGCTCGACGATAGCGCTTTCGCCGCCTACTGGGTCGAACAGCGCGACACCTTCCGCCCGCGCAGCCGGCTGGCGCTGCGCCAGGAGCTGAGCCAGAAGGGGCTAGACCGCGAGGTCGTCAGCGAGGCGCTGGAAGGACTGGACGAGATCGACGCCGCGCGACGTGTCGCGCGGAAGCAAGCCGGCCGCTGGCGCGCCTTGCCCGAGGAGGAGTGGCGCGCCAAGATGACCCGCTACCTGCTGCGTCATGGTTACCCCTATGACGTGGTGGGCGAGGTCGTCGCCGAAATCTGGCCGGAAATTAAACCTGACGATGAAACCTAGAGGAGACAGCAATCATGGAACTATGGATAGGGCTGATCATCGGCCTGCTGGTGGGCGCGCTGGCCGCGGCGCTCATCGTGCGGTCGGTCATGCGCCCCAAAATCGATGCCCTGGTGGCCGCGACGGAGGCCGAACTGGCCGAGAAACGTCTGGCCGCCGAGCGAGAGACGGAGAACATCCTGCGCGTCTCGCGCGAGGAGGCCCAGGAACTACGCACCGAGGCCGAGAAGGCCATTGAACGGCGCTACCAGGACCTGGCCCGCGCCGAGGAGCGCGTCGACCGGCGCAGCGCCAACCAGGACAGCCAGGCCAAGAAGCTGGAGTTGCGCGAGCAGGTGCTGAACAAGCGCCAGAGCAAGATCGACAAACGGCAGAACGAGCTGGCCGACCTGGAGTCGGTTCATCGCGAAAAGCTGGAAGAGATCGCCGCCATGACCACCGACGAGGCCCGCGCCGTCCTGCTGCAACAGGTGGAGCGCGAGGCCCAGCAAGACCTGGCCCGCGTCATGCGCGAGATCGACAACCGCGCCAAGGAGACGGCCGAAACCCAGGCGCGCCGGACCATCGCCCTGGCCATCCAACGGCTGGCCAGCGACCAGGTGGCCGAAATGGTCGTCTCGACCGTGCCGCTGCCCAGCGACGAGATGAAGGGGCGCATCATCGGCCGCAACGGCCGCAACATCCGCGCCTTTGAGCAGGCCGCCGGCGTTGACATCATCGTCGATGACACGCCGGAGGCGGTCACGGTGTCCAGCTTCGACCCGGTGCGGCGCGAGGTCGCCCGGCGGGCGCTGGCCAAGCTGATCACCGACGGCCGTATTCATCCGGCGCGCATCGAGAAGCTCATCAGCGACGCCACCGAGGAGGTCGAGCGCGACATCAAGGAAGCGGGCGAGCAGGCGGCCTACGAGGCCAACGTCCACGGCCTGCACCCGGAGATCCTCAAGACGCTCGGCCGCCTGAAGTACCGCACGTCCTACGGCCAGAACCAGCTTCATCATGCCGTTGAGGCGTCCCACATCGCCGCCCTGCTGGCCGCCGAGCTGGGAGCCAACATCGAGACGGCCAAGATGGGCGCGCTGCTCCACGACCTGGGCAAGGCCATGGACCACGACCAGGAAGGCACGCACGCCCAGATCGGCGCGGAGTTCGCCAAGCGCTTCAAGGTGCCGCCCGTCGTCGTCAACGCCATCGCCTCGCACCACCATGAGGTCGAGCAGGAGACGGTCGAGGCCATCATCGTCGAGGCCGCCGACGCCATCTCCGGCGCGCGGCCGGGCGCGCGGCGCGAGAGCCTGGAGAACTATATCAAGCGCGTCCGCACGCTGGAAGAGATCGCCACGTCCTTCCCCGGCGTCGAGAGCGCCTATGCCCTGCAAGCGGGGCGCGAGATTCGCATCCTCGTTAAGCCCAACCAGATCGATGATCTGGCCGCCGTGCGCCTGTCCAAGGAGATCTCCAAGAACATCGAGGACAGCATGCAGTACCCCGGCCAGATTCAGGTGACGGTGATTCGGGAGACGCGGGCGGTGGGGTTTGCGAAATAGCCTGTAGGAGTAAGCGGGCAGGGGAGCAGGGGGGCGGGGGAGCAGGGGAAAGAATCCCCCCTGTTCCCCCGCCCCCCTGCTCCGCACACTGCCCCGCGCGGCCAAACGCTGCTATAATGCCGCCTCTATGGAGCAAACAACCCGCAAGGGACAGTGGCAGCTTTGGGTGGGGTTGGCCGTGGGGCTGGCCTGCCTGGCCATCGTCTTCATCTTCTTCGCCAAGCCGGGCGACATCATCGACAACCTGCGCCACGTTCACCTCGGCTACCTGCTGCTGGGCGCGCTGGGCGTAGTCCTCTTTCTGGTCATTCGCGCCGTGCGCTGGCGGTTCATGCTTACGGGCCATGACGACGACGGCGGCCCGGCCGCCCCGCCCTACGCCCAGGTCTTCCACATCCAGAACATCGGCTACATGCTGACCCAGCTCCTACCGCTGCGCCTCGGCGACGTGGCCCGCGCCATCCTCATCGGCAACGTCCCGCCGGTGACCATCGCCCGCGGCCTATCGACGATGGTCGTCGAGCGGCTGCTGGACATGCTTTTCATCGTCGTCCTGCTGCCGTTCACCCTGTCGGGCATCCCCTCACTGCCGGAGTGGATGCGCTCCTTCGCCCTGTTCTCCGGCTTTGCCGCCCTGGCCGGCATCGTCGTCCTCATCATTGCCGCCAACCAGCGCGCGCGGGCCGTCCGGCTGGCCGACTGGGTGCTGCGACGGCTGCCGTTCCTGCACCGCGAGACGTGGGTGCGGCGGGCGGACGAGCTGCTGGTGGGCCTGAAAAGCCTGACCAGCCTGCGCGACGGGGCGGTGCTGCTCGTCCTGAGCGTGCTCGTCTGGCTGCCGGTGTTGGCGGCCTACTACTTCACCCTGCGCGCCGTGGGCCTGACGCCGACGCTGGCCCTGACCGGCTTCGTCGTCTGCGCCGCGGCCTTCAGCGTCGCCGTGCCGTCGACGCCCGGCCAGGCCGGCCCCTACCACGTGGCCGTCATCGCCGCGCTGCAACTGGCCGGCCAGCCGGCCACGGCCTCGGCCAGCTTCGCCTTTCTCTACCACATCATGAACATCGTCGTCATGGTGCTCATGGGTCTGTGGGGCATCGCCGGCACGGGCGTCACCTTCCGCAACGTGCTCGACTCGGCGCGCTCCTTCACCGCCCGCCGTCGCACGGAGTCGGCTCCCTGAGACCCAGGCCCGGCCGGCGTGTATAAGAGTATGCCGGTGTTGCACCGCAATGACTTTTAACGATTTCAGCGCCGGGTGTCGCGCCGCCAGGAGGGGTTCCGTCCCATCGCCCACGCGGCCACGCCCAGCGCCCAACTGCTAGACGCTTGCATATGAAGATTCTGGAAGTCCTGACTTACTACCGCCCCTGGGTCAGCGGTCTGACCATCTACGTCGAACGGCTGAGCCGCGCCCTGGCCAAGCAGGGGCACGACGTGACCGTGCTGACCTCGCAGTACGACCCGGCCCTGCCGCGCTATGATGTCATGGACGGCGTCAAGATCGTGCGCATCCCCGTGGCCCTGCGCGTCAGCAAGGGTGTGCTGATGCCCGACTTCGGGCCGATGGCCTGGCGACTGGCGCGCGCCGCCGACGTGCTGCACCTGCACCTGCCCCAGTTCGACGCGCCCGGCCTGGCCACGCGCGGCCGGCTGCTGGGCAAGCCCGTCGTGCTGACCTACCACTGCGACCTGCAACTGCCCCAGGGCGGCTTCAATCGCCTGGTTGACCGCGTGGTGCGCCTGCAGAACGACACCGCCGGGCGGCTGGCCGATGCCGTCGTCACCTACACGCGCGACTACGCCACCCACTCGCCCTACCTGTCGCAGTACATCGACCGCAAGCTGGTCATCATCCCGCCGCCCATCGATCTGGACGAGGCCGGCGAAGCAGTGGTGCGCGCCTTTGCCGCGCAGCATCACCTGGGCGAGCGGCCGATCATCGGCATCTCCGCGCGGCTGGCGGCCGAGAAGGGCGTCGAGGTGCTGCTGCGGGCGCTGCCGCGCGTGCTGGAGCGGTTTCCCGACGCCCTGGTGCTCCACGCCGGGCCGTACAAGGACATCATCGGCGAGGAGGCCTACGCCGCGCGGCTGGCCCCCCTCTTCGAGCAGTACGCCGGCCACTACCGTCTGCTGGGCACGCTCAACGGCGCGGAACTGACCGCCTTCTATCGCAACCTCGACGTACTCTGCATTTGCAGCCTCAACAGCACGGAGAGCTTCGGCCTGGTGCAGATCGAGGCGATGCGCAACGGCGTGCCCGTGGCCGCCTGCGCCCTGCCCGGCGTGCGCCAGCCGGTGACGATGACGGGCATGGGTGAGGTGACGGCCGTCGGCGATGCCGAGGCCCTGGCCGAGGCGCTTATCCGCATCCTCAGCGACACCGCCCACTACCGCCGCCCGGCCGAGACCATCGCCGACAGCTTCTCCCCGGCCCAAACGGCGGCCGAGTACGCGCGCCTCTTCCAGGCCCTGCTGCGGGGCGAACGGCTGGGGCCGACGGCCGAGCCGCCGGCCTATGAGCGCCTGCGCGCCCTGCGCGCCGAACCAATGACGGCGGAGGAGACACGATGACCCTACAGGCGCCGCCCAACGAGCAACCCGTGACCACCGACGATCTCCTCTGGCAACAACTCAAGTCCCTGCCCGCCTTCCGCGCCCTGCTGCGCGCCGTGGAAGCCCGCTTCTACCCGCTCATCCCCCTGCCGGAGCCGACGCTCGACGTGGGCTGTGGCGACGGCCACTTCGCGGCCATGACCTTCCCCGGCCGCACCCTGGCCGCGGGCATCGACCCGTGGTGGGGGCCGCTGCACAAGGCCGTCCAGAGCGGCAAGTATGGCCTGCCCATCCAGGCCCTGGGCGACCGCCTGCCCTTCGCCGACGGCGCATTCGCCAGCGCCTTCAGCAACTCGGTGCTGGAGCACATCCCCGACCTGCCGCCGGTGCTGGCCGAGGTCAACCGGGTGCTGCGGCCGGGGGCGCGCTTCGTCATCACCACGCCGAGCCATCTCTTCACCGAGTACCTGGGCGGGGCGGCCTTCTTCAAGCGCCTGCGGCTGGGCGGCCTGGCACAACGCTACCGGCGGCTGTTTAACACCATCTCCCGCCACGCCCACACCGATTCGCCGGAGACGTGGGCGGCGCGGCTGGCCGAGGCGGGCTTTGCCATTGAGCGCTGGCAGTACTACTTCTCGCGCGGGGCGCTGCGGGTGCTGGAGATTGGCCACGCGCAGGGACTACCCGCGGCAGCGCTGCATGCCCTGACCGGCCACTGGATCATCGCTCCGTGGGAGAGCAGCCTGGCCCCGACAGAGCGCTGGGTGCGGCCGTTCTACGAGGAGAAGGCCGCGCAGGACGGCGGGGCCTACCTGTTGTTCATCGTCCGCAAGCAGGCGTCCGGCCCCATCGCCGCGGAGTTGCCGCCGCCGCGGCCGCTACCGGTGAATCAGGTCGCGGCCGAGCGCGATGCCGTCGCGCCAGGCTGACAATTGCCCTCTGACAGCGTATACTTAAGCGCGATTCACGGAGTCGCGTCATGATGCCGGAGCAACCGCTGGCGCCCAACAACTCGCCGCTATGGAGCCGCACCACCAAGACGATTGTCGTCGTGACGGTGCTGCTGCTGGCGGGCCTGCTGGTGATGCGCTTTCGCACGCTTCTGGTCATGGTGACGATGGCCGCCATTCTGGCCTACCTGCTCGACCCCCTGATCAGCTTCATCGACCGGCGCACCAGCATCAAGCGCGGCGTCATTATCGCCGTCGTCTACGTTCTGCTGGCGGCGGCGCTGGTGGGTGGGTTCTTCGCGCTGGGCGTGGCCTCCTATCAACAGGCGCTCAACCTCATCGCCGAAGTGCCCGGCCTGGTGGAGAACCTGGCGCAGACCATCGCCACGCTGGTGAACCGCACCGAGCCGGTCGCCATCGGCCCGCTCTCTTTCGACCCCAGCACAATCGCCTGGGAGCGCCTGCCGGAGCAGCTCTTGGGTATGGTCGAGCCGCTCGTCACCCAGAGCGGCGGCTTCCTCAGCCGCTTCGCCACCTCGACCGTGCGCACCGTCTTCAACCTCTTCTTCATCTTCGTGCTGTCGATCTACCTGGCCAGCGACCTGCCCCGGTTCGGCGGCTACGTGAAGAGCTTCGCCCAGCGCCCCGGCTACCGCGAGGACGCCGAGCAGCTGCTGCCCCGGCTGCGCCACGTCTGGAGCGCTTACCTGCGCGGCCAGATCGTGCTGTCGCTGGTCATCTTCCTGACAGTCTGGATCGGCCTGACGGTGCTGGGGGTGCAAAACTCGCTGGCGCTGGGCTTGCTGGCCGGTCTGCTGGAGTTCCTGCCCAATCTCGGCCCGGTCGTCAGCGCCATCGTGACCGTGCTGGTGGCCTTCTTCCAGCCGGGCAACTATTTGGGGCTGGCGTCGTGGCAATACGCGCTGGTGGTGCTGGCGCTGATGGCCGTCATCCAGCAGTTGGAGAACCACTTGCTGGTGCCGCGCATCGTCGGTGGGGCGCTCGATCTGCACCCCATCATCGTCATCGTCGGCCTGTTCATCGGCGCATCGCTGGCCGGCATCCTGGGGGCGATTCTGGCGGCCCCGCTGATCGCCTCGATCAAGGTGCTGAGCCAGTACGCCTGGCGCAAGCTCTTCGATCTGCCGCCCTTCCCCGAGGACGAACCGTTCGAGGACCCGCCGCCGCACCCCTTCCACCCCGAATAGCTACCAGGCCGGCCCCACCAGCCGGAAGACCTCCTCCAACGTCTGCCGCCCCTTCACCTGCACCGGCGGCAGCGGCTCGGCGCGCACGTGGGCGCGCACCTGCTCATAGACCACGCGGCTAACCAGCGTCTCGTCCGGCCCGGCCATCTCCTGCAAGCGCTTGCACAGGTTGACCACATCGCCCACGGCCGAGTAGTCCTTGCGCTGTTCGCTGCCCACGTTGCCGACGACGGCCTCGCCGGTGTGGACGCCAATGCCCACGTGCAGCACCTTGCCGGAGGGCGCTTCCCGCTGCCGGGCCGCCAACCGCGCCTGGATGCGCAACGCCGCGCGGACGGCCTGCTCGGTGTGGTCTTCCTGGGGATTGAGCGGCGTGTTGAACAGGGCCATGACCGCGTCGCCGGTGAACTTGTCGATCAGCCCCTGGTGCTCGCTGATGGCGGCCACGGCCTCGGAGAAGAAGCTGTTGGCCAGATCGATCAGTTCCTCCGGGTCAAGGTACTCACCGTAGCTGCTGAAGTCGCGGATGTCGGCGAAGAGGATGGTCAGCCGGCGGCGCTGCGGCCGTTGGGCCGCGTCCAGGTCGCGCACGCGGTCGACCAGCGCCGGCGGCAGATAGCGCCGCAAGCTTTCGACCCGCTTCTTCTCGGACACATCGTCCAGCAGCAAGGCCACGCCGTCGAGTTGTTCGTTGGCCGGCGAGCGCAGCGGCGATACGACCAGCTGCACCGTCGTCACCCCGGCGCGGCGGCGGGCGGTGACCAGATCGACCTCGGCCGTCTGGCTGCGGCCGTCGGCCTTCACCGTCTCAACCAGGTGGTCGATGGGCAGGCCCAGCAGCGGCAGGACGCCGCGATAGCCGCGCCAGAGGATGGCGCTGGCCGGCACGCCGAGGATGGTCTCGGCGGCGCGGTTGAAGAGGGCGATGCGGTCGGCGGCATCGATGGTGATCACCCCGCTGGCGATGGAGGCGAAAACGTTGTCCAGCAGCTGCTTGATCTCGGTGACAGTGCGGAAGAGGCGGGCGTTGTCGATGGCCACGGCGGCCTGGTCGGCAAAGGCGGCCAGCAGGTCGCGGTCGGCGTCGCTGAAGATGCCGCTGGCGATGCGATTGTCGGCGTAGAGGACGCCGATGGTCTCGCCCTTAAGCTTGAGCGGCGCGCAGAGGATGGAGCGCAGCTTGTAGCTGACGATGCTGTGCTGGCTGGAAAAGCGCTCATCCTCCTGGGCGTTAATGGTCACGATCGCCTCGCCCGTCTCGGCCACGCGCCGGACGATGCTGCGGCTGATGTCCACAGAACCGGGGGCGAGCGTCTCCTGCGATAGGTTGCGGGCCATCTTCACTTCCAGCGCGCCGCCGTTGTCGAGCAGCAGCATAGCCCGCTCGGCCCGCGTCAGGCGGACGATGGCATCCATGACCTGCTGGAGGACAACTTCGAGATCGAGAGAGGAGTTGACCGCCGCGCCGACCTCCTGCAGGGCGCGCAGGCGGTTCTGCTCGCCGGCCTCGACGTGAAGATCGTGCTCCAGCTGCCGCGTCGATTCGGCCAGATCGACCAGTTGACGCACGAGCGTGGCCGTGGCCCGCAGCGCCATCGTCCGCGCGCTCTCGTCGGGCACGCGCATCAGGCCGCGCTGCTGGTCGGCGATCAGCGCCTGTAGCCGCTCGATCTGCTGCCGCAGGTCGGCGGCGCGGACGGGTGTCAGCCCCTTGCTCTTGTCTTCGGCCGGCGTATCCACGATGGCTTCATCACTCGTGAGTCGGTGTATGGCAAGGCAAAGGCCCTGCCGGCGGCTGTTGCCGCCATGACAGGGCCATTATAGCAGAGAAACCGTGTCGCCGTGTCCGCTGGGCCTACTTCTTCCCGCCACGCGCGCGATCGAGGGCGTTGACGATGGTGCGGCGGAGAAGCACCGGCCGCAGCTGCCGCCACTCCTGATGCGGGTCGAAGTCCGCGTCCGTCGAGCGGGCGGGGCTGAAGAGCTGCAAAACGTACTGCCGGGTCAGGTTGCGAATGGATTGCTGGCCCTGGGGCACGACGGCGACGAGCGAGTCGGCCTGCTCATAGGGCGTCTGCGTCGGCCGCCAGGGAATGCCCAGAAAGCGCGACCACTCGCCCAGGCGCAAGAAACTGCGGCCGACATCGCCCTCCACCTGCTGGTTGTAGCGGTTGCCCATCCACAGCGCCGCCGCGGCGGCGATCAGCAGCGTCGCGCCAATGGCCACCTGCCACCAGGGCGCGCCGCCGAACACGCCCTGATCCTGCTGGTTGGCCAGGTCGCCCAGTAAGCCGTCGGCCCGTTCCAGCCCAGCGAGTTCGTCGTCCGTCAGGGCGCGGTTGGCGTCGGGCACGGGCACGGGCGGCGTCAGCCCGCTCGTGGCCTGGCTCGATTCGGGCCGCTCGACGACGGGGATCGACTGGGTCGGCTCGAAGTGAATCCAGCCGTAGCTGGGGAAGTAGACCTCTACCCAGGTATGGGCATTAACGGCGCGCACGCGATAGTTCTGGGCCTCCGGCGTGTAATCGCCCAGGGCATAGCCGCTGACCACGCGCGCCGGCACGCCCCGCGTGCGCAGCATGATCGCCATCGCCGAGGCGTAATAAGTGCAGTAGGCCTGCTTGAGATCGAAGAGGGTGTAGTGGATCGGTTCGACGCCTTCCGGCGCGGCGTTGATCTGGTCGTTGTACTTGATGTTCGTCCGCAGGTAGTCGCGGACGGCGATGGCCATGTCGTAGGGGTTGGTTTTGCCCTCCGTCAGTTGCGCGGCCAGGTCCAATGTCCGCGGTGTCAGGTCGTCCGGCACTTGCAGGTAGCGATCCAGCACCCACTGTGGATAGTTGGTCGATGCGGCCCGCAGGCTGGTGGCGTCGGCCGTAGACACGCGCGAGACGACCTGATACTGGTCGCCCTGGCGCAGGATGAAGCGCGAGTGCAGGGCCGTCACCAGTGTGCGGCCCTCGTCGTCGAAGGTAGCATCGACAAACATTTGCTTGTCGGTGCTGATCACCTCCGGCGCGGCGTAGAGGAACGACGAATTGGGCAGATAGCTGGTGACCGTCTGCGTGATAACCTCGCGGCCGGCGCTGACAGGCACATCCAGCGCGCCATCGTCGGGGTAGTGGACAACCGGCTCGGTGTCGCTCTCGACGACGTGCCAGCTGCCGTCGCTGTAGGTGTCATAGGCAATGGCCTGCCAGTAGACGCCGTAGGGCAGCTCCTCAGAGACGCGCACGTCCATGACCAGGGTATTGCCCACGGTGCGCGGCCCGCCCAGCACCATCGTGTCCTGATAGGGGTCGCTGCTGCCCGCGCCGTAGCTGCGCAAGGACGAGAAGAGGCGCGTCCACGTGTCCTGGAAGGTGCGCCAGGGCGTGTTGGCCCCGGCGACGGCGTCGCTGAAGTTAGTGCTGGCCTTCAGGCCGGGCAGACTCCACGCCAGCAGCAACGCCAGTAGCGCCGCCAGCAGCCCCGCGCGCAGGAAGTCGAACTGAATGCCGCGGTCGTAGCGCACAGCGTCGCGTCGCCAGCGGCTTTCCTCGTCAGTCAGATAAGTGATGGCGACGTAGAGCAGCGCCAGCAGGGTGAAGATGGCCAGATAGATGAGCAGCGGCTTCGGCCCGTTGTAGTAGTAGACGACGCTGAGCAGCACCATGCCGATGGGCACAACGACGCGCCAGACGTAGGTGCGGCGGAAGGTATACCAGCCGGCCAGATAACCGAGCAGCCAGAAGACGGCCGTGGTCTGAATGACAAAGATGATGCCATCGCGGCTGGTGCCGCCGTTGAAGGCCTCCTGCAACCACGCAAACTGCCGGCCGACCAGGTCAAACACGCGCTCGCGCCACGGCCCATCATAGGGCAGCGTCGTGCCCACCAGCCAGGTGACGAAGAACAGGCCGTAGATGATGGCCATCATATGGGCTGTGCGCTCGGTGAAGACGCTCTTGCCCAGCAGCCAGCCGGAGACCAGCGCCAACGTCGCGGCAATGGGAATGATGTACAGGCCATCGGTCAGATCGGCCTGCAAGAGGGCCATACTGGTGATGAGCAGCATGGCCCAGACCAACAGAAACGAGGGCCATCCTTCCCGCAAACGAGCGCTTGTGTCCATGAAGCCCAACTCCTCTACAGGGTATCTCGCCACGCTGGCGCGGACAGGCCAAACGGGCGGCCGACTGGTACGGCTACATTATATTATAATGTGGCCTTACGGTGTCAACACGGTGACACTGGCCACACTCAGGTGGAACTCATGCAGCCGCCGGCGGACGGGGGGCGGCGGCGGCCTCCTCCTGTCGCAGCGAGCGATTCACAAACAATACGTAGCCCGCGCCCAACCCCAGAGAGAAAATGAACCACTGAATGGCGTAGCCCAGATGCGGCCCCTCGGAGAGATCGATCTCCTTAGCGATCTCCGCCGGCAAGGCGCTGTCGCCCGTGGGCGCGGCCTTGACGTAGAACGGGGCCAGCGCGTAGGGCATTTCCTCTTGCAGGGCGGCGATGTCCACGCGGAAAACTTCGTCGTTGGGCGACGTGGGCACGACCGCCTCGGCCGTGCGCCGCCGGATCGTCTCGGTCAGGGCGACGTAGCCGGCGACGGCCTGCGGGCCGGCGGCGCTGTCAAAGCGCTGGCCGGCAGCGTACTCGGCGTCGGGTATCCAGCCGCGGTCGATGAGAACGGCCGCGCCGTTGTCGAGAACGAGAGGCGTCACCAGGTGGACGCCCGGCTGGCCGTCCAGCGTCTGGAGCTTGACGACAAGCTGGTGGTCGAAGTCGTAGACGCCCATCAGGGTCACGTCGCGGTTGGCCAGGTCTTCGGGCACGTCGGCCGGGGCCAGCGTGGCATAGTCGGCCCACGCCTCATTGAGGGGAATGGGCGGCGCGGCCAGGGCGGCCGTGAGCTGGGCGTTGGCGGCGCGGCGCTGGGCCAGCCGATCCAGCTGCCAGACGCCCAACCGCGCCAGGACGCCCATCAGCGCCAGGACAACCAACGTCACCCACCACCAGCGGCGGCTAAAGAGCGCGCGCACAACACGCATGACGGCTACCTCCCGCTTCCGGCAATGCCCGGCGCGGCCAGCGCGTCGCTGTCGCCCCAGTCGGCTTCGCGCGCCGCCGGCTTGCGCCCCTCGCCGCTGAGGATCATGAAGATGATGGCCAGGGCGGTCATGAAGTGCATCATGTTGCCGGGAATCCACATGATGACGCCGCTGATGCGCTGATCATCGAGGGCGGAGATGCCCCACAGGCGGGGCATGTCGCTGTAGAAAGCGTAGATGGGTTGCTGGCTGAAGGCCAGGACAATGCCCAGGGCCATGTTGGGCGGGATGACGGCCAGGATGAAGGCGATTTTAGCCAGCCGGCTCATGTTCTTGTGCAGGCGCGGCCCGGCGCCCGTCACCGTCCACCAGTAGAGCATCCCCGCGCCGAACATGGTCAAATGCTCCAGATCGTGAACCCAATCGCTGCGCAGGGCGGCGTTGTAGAGCGAGGGATCGTGCCAACCGATGATGGTGACGACGAAGATGAACCAGATGATGACCGGTCGCGTCAGCCAGCGCAGGGCGCGGCCGACCGGCGACTGCTTGTGAACGAGGCTGTTGATGATGCTGCCCGCGCCCAGCCGCAGCCGGCCGGGCAAGCCCCACAGTAGAAACGGCATCGGGTTGGGCAGCAGCAGCAAGGGCGGGGCGATCATGATCAGCAGCAAATGCTGGATCATGTGGGTGAAGAACAACTGCTGCACCAGCGTGTCGAAGGGGGACAACAGGGCCAGAGCAATGACCAGCAGACCGGCGATGTAGCTGACCGGCCGCCACGTCGCCCCCAGCGAATGCCGCCCGACGTTGCGGCCGCGCGCCCGCAGCCGCCGCCAGCCGACAAGGAACAATGCGCCCAGGAGAACGAGGGGAATGATGACTTCGGGGCGCCAGCTCCACGACGTGAGCGCTGCCCGGGCGACAGGGTCCATAGCTCCCGATTGTACCGTATCGGCGCCGCCGGCAGAGAGCGCGGGGCGGTGGCTAAGCCAACACTCAGCCGCCGCCCGCGCCGGAAAGGTCGCTTAGTGAGCGAGGTGGCCCATCAGGTAGAGGGCCGGATAGAAGAAGACCCAGACCACGTCCACGAAGTGCCAGTAGATAGCCGTGGCCTCAACGCCCCAATGGCTCTCCGGGGTGAAGCGCCCGCGACGGCCGTTCCACCAGATGATCAGGATCAGGGCAATGCCGGTCAGGACGTGCAGAGCGTGCATGCCGGTCATGGCGAAGAAGATGCCGCCATAGACGCCATCGGCCGGCGTCAGGTGGCCGAACAACTCGACGCCGAAGAGATTCCCCTCCAGCCCAAAGACGTTCCACTCCAACACCACCACCATGATGAAGAACAGTGTGCCCAGGGCCGCGGCCAGCAGCGCGCCGTTCAGGAACTTCGACCGGTCGCCGTAGGCCGCGCCCATCTCGGCGCGGTACATGAAGAAGCTGCTCAGCAGCAGCACCGACGTGGCCACCAGGCCCATGACCTGGCTCAGTTCCGGCCGCGTATTGCCCCAGAGCACGAAGCGGGACGCCAGCAGCGCGCCGAAGAGGAACATCTCCGAGAAGCAGAACAGCCACAGCCCCAGCCGGTTGGCGCGCACTTGCTGCGCGGGGGGCAGGCCGTGCTCGTGCTCGGCGTGGGCCGGAGCGTGGGTCGTCGTAACGGCGCTCATTAGTGACTCTCCTCCCGCCACAGGCGCGTGATGTGCATGAAGTTGTTAACGATGATCGCCGCCTTGATCAGGGCGATGATCAGCAACAGGATCAGCGAGCCGGTGTAGACGCTGACAAAGTACTCGACCGCCGTCAGCACGGCCAGGATCAGCAGGGTGATTAGCCCCAACCGGTAGGCGGCCGCCTTTCTTTCATTGATATCCATCGATCTGCTCCCTTAACTCGCTAGTCGCCTGAAGGCACGGCCGCCGGCGTGGCGTCACGGATGTAAGTCGCGTCGGCCAGACCATAGTCATACGGCTCGCCGACGACCTCAAAGGGCACGTCGTAGTTGAACTCCGGCGCGGGGCTGGGAATCTGCCATTCCGGCGAGCGCGAGCGCCACGGGTTCGTCTCGGCCACGGGCTGCATGCGCTGGCTGAAGGCCAGGTTGTAGATCATGATCAACACCGACCAGCCGATGACCAGAGCCGCCAGGGTGATGAGCAGCTGCGTGCCGTCGATGCCCAGCGCGGGGTCATAGTCGGCGATGCGGCGGCGCATGCCCAGCAGGCCGACGCTCATCTGCCCGATGCTCATGACCCAGAAAGCGGGCAGCATCAGCCAGAAATGGAGCTTGCCCAGGCGCTCGTTATACATGCGCCCGGTCATCTTCGGATACCAGTAGTACAGCGCGGCGAAGAACGGGAAAATGAAGCCGCCGAACATCGTCGCGTGGAAGTGACCGACGACCCAATAGCTGTCGTGCAGGTGCAGGTCGGTCGGGATCGTGCCCAGGATCGGCCCGGTGACGCCGCCGATGAGGAAGACCGAGATGGCCCCCAGCACGAACAGCAGCGGCGTCGGCGGATTGGACGGCAACTTGCCCTCCCAGATGGTGGCGATCCAGCTAAAGAACTTCACGCCGGTCGGCACGGCCACAAGCATGGTCGAGAACATGAACGGCACGCGCAGCGCGTCGGCCATGCCGGACGTGAACATGTGGTGCGCCCAGACCAGGAAGCCGACCAGGGCGATGCCCAGGCTCGACAGGGCCACCCAGCGATAGCCGAAGAGCGGCTTGCGCGCGAAGACCGGCAGCAGTTCGCTGATGACGCCCAGGCCGGGCAAGACGAAGACGTAGACGACCGGGTGCGAGTAGAACCAGAATAGATGCTGGTAGAGGATGGGGTTGCCGCCGCCCGTCGGGTCGAAGAAGTTCAGCCCGATGACGCGCTCGGCCACGCTCATGGTCAGGGCCACGCCGACCGTCTGCGTCGCCGTCAGCTGGATGAGTGAAGCGGCCACGGCCGCCCACACGAAGATGGGCATGCGGAACAGCGACATGCCCTTGGCGCGCATTGTCGCTACGGTCACCAGCAGGTTGGCCGAGCCGGCGATGGAGCTAAAGCCGACGACCCAGAAGCCCAGCAGGAACAGCACCATGCCAACCGGCGCGCGCAGGCTGAGGGTGGCGTAGCCGACCCAACCGGTATCCCAGCCGCCCACGGCGATGCCGCCCAGGATCAGCAGGGCCGCCGGCACCGACACCCAGAAGCTGAAAGCGTTCAGCCGTGGGAAGGCCATGTCGGCCGCGCCGATCATCAGGGGCACGAGGTAGTTGACCATCGCGCCCACGCCGCCCAGGATGGCGGCGATCATGATGATGCCGTGGGCGCTGAAGAGCGTGTTGTACTGCGAATTGGTCAGCCACTGCATCCCGGAATGGGCCAGCTCCAGCCGGAACAGGATGGCGAAGACGCCGCCGATCAGCAGGATGAGCAGACTGGAGATGCCGTACTGGATGCCGATGACCTTGTGGTTGTAATCGACATTGAAGTAGCGCGACCACTCCGGCCGGCCGGCGGGCGCGCCGTGGCGCAGCGGCGTCTGCCGGCCGATGGCCCACTTGAGCCAGTCGGTCAGCACCCCCGCCCCCAGCAGGAAGCCGATGACGCCGATGATGGCCCCGAAGGCCAGCGCCGGCTCGTAGATCCAGCCCGTTTCCGCGCCGCGCAGCGCCCGCAGCCCGGCCACAAAGGCATAGCCCAGGGCCGTGCCCAGCGCCTGGCCCACAATCCCGCGCACCAGCGCGGACGTCAGAATAATGCGAAGCGTCTTAAACATACTTTCTGCTCCCAGTGATTCCGGTCAGCGCTTACTGCAATGTCTTGATAAAAGCGATCAGGTCGGCGGTGATGTCAATATCGATGCCCTCGGCGGCCTGGATTTCCTGCTCGCGGGCGGCGATCTTGTCGGCGTAGTCCGGCGGCATCAGGTTGGGTTGGAAGCCGGCCACCACCTGGTCGGCCGGATGCAGGATAGAATTGATGATGTACTGGTCGTCAACGGTAATGGTGCTGCCATCGGCCAGTTGTTCCTGGCGGCCATAGAGACCCTGCCACGTTGGGCCGACGCTGGGCGAACCATCCAGGCTGTGGCAGCCAAAGCAGCTGAAGCCCTCGGCGCTGTGCCAGAACGCGCCGCGCTCCTCCGGCGTCATGTCGGCGAAGGCGGGCGCGGCGCTTTTCTCGTCCACCCAGGCCTGGAAGCCGGCGGCATCGACGACGCGCACTTTGGCCTCCATCAGCGTGTGGTTGAGGCCGCAGATCTCGGCGCAGCGGAGCATATAGTCACCGATCTCGGTCGGGGTGATGCGCAGCGTCGTCTCCCTATCCGGCACCAGGTCCTGCTTGACGCGGAACTCCGGCACCCAGAAGGAGTGCAGCACGTCCTCGGCGTTCATCTTCAGCACAATGGTGCGGCCCACGGGCAGCACCAGGTCGCCAGAGGAGATGTCGCCCTGCTCCGGATAGTCGAAAGTCCACGCCCACTGCTTGCCGGTCACGTGGACCACCATCTCGCCGGCCTTGGGCGAGGTGATGGCGTTGAGCGTGATCGCCCCCCAGACGCCGAAGCCCAGCACGACGACGGTGGGGATAATTGTCCAGCCGATCTCCAGGCGCGTGTTGCCATGAACGTGCGGGCCATCGGTCTCATCGCCCGGCTTGCGCCGAAAGACGAAGACCGAATAGAGCATCATGACCATGATGAATGCAAACAGGAAGGCGATCATCCAGAAGTGCGCGTTGAAGAGCGTATCGATCGGCCCCGCCTCGGCGCTCGCGGCTCTGGGCAAGGCCAGGATGACGCTGAATAGCGCCCGTAGCCCCAGAGTCGAAAGCGCCACCAGAACGATGATGCTAATTGCGTGTCTCAGTCGTCCCATTCTTTCCGTCCTACCACTGATCCATCCAAACGCTTGCCTAACAACTCATCTCCGCCGGATAGCACCTATCGCGGCTCCCGAACGAACCACAGTCGTCGCCAGGCTACCTGGTCAGACGACCGCCCACTCAGGCGCATGACGCGCAATAGGCCGGACAAGCCGGCCCCTGCTCCCAACAAAAGTAGCGATCACGCGCGGATCGCTACCAATAGCTAGATTTTATCCACCACCATTTAGAATGGCAATAACTGCGACGCCCAAACCAACGACCAGCAGGCAAGTGATGGTTACGACAACGAAATCCCAGGGGATGGGCATCGTGCCGGAACGGTCGGGAGCGGTGAGGCGGTCGCCGCGGAGGGTGAAGGCCATGACCACCAGCGCCAGCAGCAAGGCTGCCAGAACGAACAAGCTGGTCATGTTGACGATAGAATCGCCGCGCACAACCTGGCCACTGGGGACGGCCATGCTGGCCAGAAGAAGGGCCACGAAGGCGACGAACATGAAGACGGTCAGGGCCGTGGTGATGACGGCCCAGCGCTTCCACGTCGATTGGGGGGCGCGGCTGGTCGGCCGCGTCTGGCGCATGGCGCTGATGGTATCGGCATAGCGCTTGTCCAGGACAGACGCGCTCTGCTGGTACTTCTCGCCGGCTTTGGTGCGGTTGATGAACCGCGAAATGAGGATGAGGACAATGCCCAGTGTCAACCCGGCGCCGATGACCAGCGCGGGCACGATCAGGGCCAACGCCAGCATCACCACCCAGCTGGCCAGGGTGAAGGAGGCGCTCCCGCCAATGGCGATGGGCGGAGTGATGGTGATCGTTGACTGCTCTCGCGGCAAGGCTGTGGCCGAACCACCGCCCAGCAGAGCCGGGATCAGGATGGTCAGGATACCACTACCCAGAAGGACGGCGAAGATAATGCCCCAGGTAACCCACGCTCGATTTCTCACAAGACCCTCTCCACATGTGTCTTGGCCATCCGGGCACGCCGCCCGCGATTGAGAATCATATCACAATTGGCCGTCGTGCAAAGCCATTTGGCGCTATTCGCTCTCGGAATGGGCTTCGCCAAAGCGGCCCAGCAGGCGACGTAGCGGCGACTCATGCGGCTCCGGCGCGGGCTGAAGCTCGTCGCGCAGGGCAATGAGCGTGCGATGATAGAGCGACTTGACCGCGCCCTCGCTGCGCCCCATCACGCCGCCGATCTCGGCGTTAGACAGGTGCTCGACGAACTTCAGCGTCAGCAATTCCTGGCGGTCGGTCGGCAGCCGGCGCACGGCCTGCAACAGCGCCGCCCGGTCTTCCGACAGCAGCGCCGACGCCTCCGGCCCATCCTCGCTGACGTGCCAGCGGCCGATGTCGTCGAGCGAGATGACCTTGCGCCGGCTGTTGTCGCGGTGCCAGTTGGCGACAAGGTTATGGGCGATACGGTAGAGCCAGGCGGAGAAGGGCACGCCGCGGTCGTCATAGGCGGCCATATGCTGCCAGGCGCGCATGAAGGTCTTGGCGGCCAGGTCTTCGGCGTCGGCCTCGCTGCTGGTGCGGTAGTAGATGTATTGGTAGATGCGCTGGGCATAGCGCTCGTAGAGTTGGCCGAAGGCCTCCTCATCGCTCTTGGCCCGCGCGATCAGCGCCGATTCGTCTGCGCTCGGCTCAATGGCTCGTTTGATCATTCTACTTGCGGCTGCTGATCGGGTCTATGCGCCTCATTCTCGTCAAACTGGAAGCAGTATAGCAGAAGCGTCGCTTGACAACGAACGCGCCGGAGCCAAGCCGGCCGACACGCGCCCTGAGTGACGTATGAAACTCCTCACCGGCGGATGAGGGCCACGCCGTAGTCAGTAACGAGCAACTGTCGGTAGCCGGCCAGGGTGTCGGCCGCCGCCTCCGCGTAGAATTGCGCGTTCAGCCGGGCGTGTTCGGGATCAAGGTTATTCGCTACGAATGCGGGGTCGGCAAAGCGATCGATGTTATAGCGGTGGAGCAAAATAAGGTCCGGGTCGAGTTGCTCGATGAGCGCGTGGCTGGGCAGCTCCCAGTTCATCACGATGTCAGCATTTTCGCGCGGCGCGACGTAGACGGCCGGATCGCGGTAGATAGTGATGTGCGTCCCCGGCGGCAACTGATCCAGATAGCTGCCGGCGACCTGGGCATAGAAAGAGAGCGCCGGACTGAGCGACTCGCGCCGCAACGTTTCGGTATAGACCCGCACGTCTCGCTGCAAGAATATGCCTGACTGGACAAGCACCGCCATAACGACGAGCAGCGAAAGGGCAACCCGCGCCGGTTGTCGTCTGCCCCAACCGGTGAGTCCCTCGTAGCCGACAGCGGCCAACAAAGGCAGCATGACGGGCAAGAAGTAGCGCGCCGGCTTCGCCGCGACGTAGAAGAGCAGATAGAGGGCAAATGGTACGACGTAGGTCAGTGTGATGATAGCCAGCAGTCGTCGTCGGCCGTGGCTGAGAACCGCCAGCACACACGCGCCCAGCGCCAGAGCATAGATCCACCAGTAGCCATAGGTCAGCCGTAGCGTCTGCTGATACCAGGGCACCGGCCCGCGCTCCATCATGGTGTCCCAGCCCAGGGCGATGCGCTGGGCCTGGAATAACTGCGTGGCGACAATTTCCCTGGCGATGGATGGCACCAGCAACAAGGGGTTACTCACGACAACCGTTACCGCCATGACGCCGGCAAACAACAGGCCGCGTTTTAGCGTCCGGCGCGTGCCGTCTGTCCGCCAGCGCATGGCAAGATAGACGCCTATTGTCAGAAAGAACCAGAAACCCACTTGTTTGGTGCCCGCCGCCAGGCCGCACGCCACAGCGGCGACGACGAACCAACGACCGAAACGTAGATCGTCGCGATAGAGGGCCAGGATGGTCAAGGCCACAAACAGAAGCGTCAGACTCTCGGGATGCCACCAGAGATTATTGTCAAAGACGGCCGGCGCCGTTAACAAAAGCAACAGGGCCAGAAGAGACCGACCCAGATGCTCAAAGCCAGTCCAGCAATAGACCAGCATCAGCACGGCGACAACCATGAAGAAAGGGCTTAACTGGCGCAGCACCAGCATATTGGTGGTTGTCGCCTCGGCCGTGGCTTCCAGCGGCGCGAACCCCGCCACGGCGCGCCAGGGCAAGATAGCCAGCGCCGAGGTCACGTAGAATGGATAACCATAGTAGTAGTGCTCATAGACCAAGGCGTTACGCAGCGTTTCGCCGGCGGTCTGGCCCGGCGTGGTCATATTGATGAGGTAAGGGTACTGAATCCACTCGTCCACTTGAAAGGTGGCGAGCATGTTCGGATCTTTAGCGCCTGTCAGGTTGGGAGGGACAAAGAGAAGAACATACGCCGTCGCTACCACGATGAGCACGACCGCGACGACGCGGCGGTGACGATTCATAGCGGCGATTATAACTTGCATTGAAAATCATCGACAATGACACAACTGCTCGCGGCCGGCTTGACGCGCTGCCTGCCCTTGGCTATGCTGACAGGCGATGAATCGATACCCCCCTATTCGGCCCGGCCGCGCCGGGCTAGTTGGCCTGATCATCCTGGCGCTAACGCTCTTCGTGGTCGCGGCGCTCGCCGGCTGCGGCCGGCCGCGCGCCGTGGAGCCGGCGGTCGTTCCGGCACAGCCGGGGCTA
>JAIBAS010000041.1 GCA_019695075.1 Promineifilum sp.
GCAGAAGGACTGGGAAGGCAACGAGCCGGAAAGGCTGGCCAGGGCGCTGGCGGTCTATGAAAGGATCGCCGCCGAGACCGGCGCCAGCGTGGCCGACGTGATCGTGCTGGCGGGCAATGTCGGCGTCGAGCAGGCGGCAAAGGCCGCCGGCTTCGAGGTGAGCGTGCCCTTCGCTCCCGGTCGCGGCGACACCACCGCGGCGATGACCGACGCCGAGTCCTTCGACGTGCTGGAGCCGCTGGCCGACGGCTTCCGCAACTGGCTTAAGAAGGATTACGTCGTACAGCCCGAGGAACTGCTGCTCGACCGCGCCCAGCTGATGCGCCTGACGGCCCACGAGATGACGGTCTTGATCGGCGGTCTGCGCGTCATCGGCGCCAACCACGGCGGCGGCAAGCATGGCGTGTTCACCGATCGCGTCGGCGCGCTGACCAACGACTTCTTCGTCAACCTGACCGACATGGCCTACACATGGAAGCCGGCCGGCCGGAACCTGTACGAGGTCCGCGAGCGCAAGACGGGGGCGGTCAAGTGGACGGCGACCCGGGTCGACCTGGTGTTCGGATCGAACTCGGTGCTGCGCGCCTACGCCGAGGTCTACGCCCAGGACGACGCCAAGCGGAAGTTCGTCGATGACTTCGTCGCGGCCTGGACGAAGGTGATGAACGCGGACCGCTTCGACCTGGCGTAATGCCACTGGATCCGCATCCACGCCCGACACGGACAGGAGCTTGCCATGACCCTGAGCCTTTACACCACCTATCGCGCCTGGCGGCGCGACGTGGCCGCGGAACGCGGTGCAGCCGCCCGCGCCGGGCGGGCCTTGGGCCCCATTCAGCACGCCATCGCCCAGCTGGGTATGGGTCTGGCCGGCATCGGCTGTGGCGGGGACGCTTCGGTGAACGAGGCAAACCGCCGCCGCGGTTGACGGGGACACCGGTGCCATGGAAGTTGCCCGAGTCCCCCACCCCGCACGCGCTCCTGATCGTCGCCGCCTCGGGCTTCACGGATACCACCGGCACGCAGCTGAGGGTGGGCCTTTGCAGCGGCTTGGCTATAACGTATGCCATCGGCCTCGCGGCCGGCGCCATGATCTTCGTGGTCTCCCACGCGGTCATCCCGGAAACCCATCGCAACGGCCAGCAGTCCCCGGCCACCCTGGGCCTGTCGAGCGCTTGCGCGATCATGATGTTGTTGGACACCGCCCTCGGCTGAGGGCTTAACTGAATGGAAAAGGAGTCAAGCATGGCCATCGATATCGGCATCAGCGACAAGGATCGCGCCCGCATCGCGGAAGCGCTCTCGAAAATGCTCGCGGACAGCTACATCCTCTATCTCAAGACCCACAACTTCCACTGGAACGTCACCGGTCCCATGTTCCAGACCCTGCACAACATGTTCATGGTGCAGTACACGGAGTTGTGGAACGCCCTGGACCTCATCGCCGAGCGCATCCGCGCCCTGGGCCATCCGGCGCCGGGCTCGTACAAGCGCTTCGTGGAGCTCTCCAGCATCAGGGAGGAGGAGGGCGTGCCCTCCGCCCACGACATGATCCGGCAGCTGGTGGCCGGCCAGGAGGCGGTGACCCGCACTGCCCGGGCCGCCTTCAAGGTGGCCGACGCGGCCGACGACCAGCCCACCGCCGACCTGCTCACCCAGCGCATGGAGGTGCACGAGAAGAACGCCTGGATGCTGCGCGTGCTGCTGGAGGACGGCGCCGCGGCGCCAGCCGCGAAAAAACCGCGCAAATCCGGCAAGTAGGCGGGCATGAACGCCTGAGCGGCGGCGGGGCTGGGCGATAATCGCGGTCCGATGTCACAGCCCCGCCCGCCACGATGCCTTCCAGCCCGTCCGATCTCCTGCCGGTCACCCTGCTGACCGGCTTTCTCGGCAGCGGCAAGACCACGCTGCTCAATCACCTGCTGCGGAACGCGCCCCTCACCGCCGTGGTGATGAACGAATTCGGCGAGATCGGGCTGGACCATCAACTGCTGGAGGAAACGCGCGGCCCGCTGGCGCTGCTGTCCGGCGGCTGCGTCTGCTGCCAGGTGCAGGGCGCGCTGGGGCCGACCCTCAAGAACCTCTACATGTCGCGCCAGGCCGGCAGCCTGCCGCCCTACCAGCGCGTCATCATCGAAACCACCGGCATCGCCGACCCCGCGCCGATCCTGGACGTGCTCCTCAACGACCGCTGGATCGCCGCCCGCCATCGCATGGACGGCGTGGTCACCACCGTGGACGCGGTGCTCGGCGAACAGCAGCTGGACAGCTACCCGGAGGCGCTGCGCCAGGCGGCGGTGGCCGACCGGCTGTTGCTGACCAAGCTCGACCTGGCCGCGCCCGGCGCCCGCGCCGAACTGGAAAGCCGCCTTGCCCGGCTCAATCCCGCGGCCCCCGTCTACCCGGTGGCGCACGGCGTGATCGACCCCGCCCTGGTCCTGGACGCGGGCCTGTTCAACCCGAAGGACAAGCACCCGGACGTGGAGAAGTGGCTGGCGCACCAACGCTACCGGCCGGCGGCAAAGACCGGCATGCTGGGCGGCAAGCCCCGCCCGGCCGAGCCGGAGGCCCACGACGGCCGCATCCGCGCCTTCAGCCTGAGCTTCGAAGCGCCCCTGGACTGGGCCGGCCTGTCGGCCGCCCTGGAAATGCTGCAGGCCTTCCGTTCCCGGAACCTGCTGCGCATGAAGGCCATCGTCAACGTCGAGGGCAAGGCCAACCCGGTGGTCCTGCACGCCGTGCAGCACGTGCTCTATCCGCCCGCGGAACTGCCCGAATGGCCCGACGCCGACCGCCGCAGCCGCTTCGTGTTCATCACCGCCGACCTGGAAGAGGGTTTCGTCAGGCGCCTGCTGGAGGATTTCACCCGGGTCCTGGCCCGCCCCGCCACGCCGTAGCCCATCCCC
>JAIBAS010000404.1 GCA_019695075.1 Promineifilum sp.
CAGCCGCTTCTTCGCGGCCTCCCTGTTCGGTGCGGGCGGCGCGCTGACGGCGGCGACGTTTGTCGTCTCCGGTGGCCTATCCGACCGGCTGGGGCGCCACTCGACCTACCTCGTCGGCTCGGCCTGCCTCGGCGCGGCGATTCTCGTGCTGCTGCGGGTGTCGAGCGTGGCCGACCTCGGCTGGCTGTATGCCTACACGGTCCTGGAGGCGCTAGGCGAGGGAGCGCGTAGTTCGCTCGTGACGGCCATCGCCAGCGATACCTTCCCCGGCGAGCATATGGGCGCTATTAATGGCTCAGTGGGTGCGGCGTATGGCGCGGGGGCGGCCGTCTCGACCTGGCTGGCGGGCGCCCTCTACGACAGCACGGGCAGCTACGCCGTGGCGCTGTGGACGGCGGTGGCCGCCGTGCTGGTGTCGGCGGTGTGCATCCACCTGATTGGCCGCTACCCACCGCGTTTACCAGAGCTTATTCGAGTCGTCAAGGCGGATGTAAAGTCGGTTGACTAGCGTAGACGTTATGACTGTCATCCTGAGCGAAGCGAAGGATCTGCTCTGACGAGCCTTGCGGAGCAGATCCCTCACTTCGTTCGGGATGACAAGCCAGGGTGGAGGTGGTGAGGATGAACCAGTCGCGGCGGATGCCGATGTGGGGGTGGATCGCGTTGGCCGGTGGGTGCGGCCTGGCGCTGGTGTGCCTGTGCGTGGCGGTCGTGGGCGGCGGGCTGTTCTTCCTGCGGCCTACCATAGGCGTCGCGCCCGTGCCGGTGGAAGTCGTTCAACTCCGCCCGGTGAACCGCATCGCCTACCAGGGGACCGACGGGAATATCTACACCGTCGCGCCAGACGGCAGCGATGTCAAGGCCTTGACGACGGACTGCCAGAGCGGAGAGCAGGCTCAGCGCATCAACCGCACGCCGACGTGGTCCCCCGATGGCCGCCAGGTCGCCTATGTCAAGGTCAGCCTCGCCGCCGGCGGCCTGCAATCCTCCCTCCATACCGCCGCGCTGGAGAACGGCGCCATCGAGACCCTGCACACGGCCAATGGATCGGGGCCGTTCTACCTGTACTGGGCGCCGGACAGCCGCCAACTGGCGTTCCTCGAGTCCGTCGGCCAGAATATCGCGCTGCGGCTGGCGCAGTTGGGGCAGCCGCAGTCGCAGGAACTCGGCCAAGGCTCGCCCTTCTACTATGCCTGGGCGCCCGATAGTCGGCGGCTGCTGTTCCACGTGGACGGGGTCAAACCGGCCCCCTCGGCCCGCGTCTCGCTGTTCCAGCCGGGCCAGACCGAGGCGCCGCCTCTCAGCAGCAACCCGGCTCTGTTCCTGGCCCCCGACTGGTCGGCCGACGGCAAGCGCCTGGCCTATGCCCGCCGCGCCGAGAACAACCTGGACGAGGTCGTGGTCGCCAACGCCGACGGCTCGGACCCGCGCTCGGTCGTGACCTACCGGGGCCTGGTGTCGTTCGCCTGGGCGCCCAACAGTGACCAACTCGCCTACATCGTCACCGCGTCGCCCGAAGCGCAGGGTCTGGGCCAGATCGCCTTTGGGCCGCTGGCGGTGACCGACCCGACAGGCGCCAATCCGCGCGTCCTGTCCCAGGATGATGTTCTGGCCTTCTTCTGGTCACCGGATGGGGCCAGCATCGCCACGCTGACCCTCTACGAGAACCCCCAAACGGGCGAGACGTCGCTGCGCTGGAATGTGGTAGACGTGGCGAGCGGTGACGCCCACGAGGTGGCGACCTTCGACCCAAGCGAGGAGTTTGTCAGCCTGATCCCCTTCTTCGACCAGTACGCGCGCTCGCTGCGGGTCTGGTCGCCCGATAGCCGCTCGCTCGTCTACGCGGTGGACGAAGGGCAGGACCAGTACGGTATCTATGTCGTGGATGTGGCCCCCGGCAGCCAGCCGCGTCGCCTGGCGGATGGGGTCACCGCGGCCTGGAGTTGGCGGTAAACGACAATCGAACACGGCTACAAGCCACTCTATGTGGACGGGAGAGGATATGCGCGTGGGCCTGGTTGCCTCTACGCTGATCGTCGTGTGCCTTATCAGTCTATTATGCTTGCCCGAGCCGAGCTACGCGCAGGCCGTGCCTACGCCGACGCCCACCGTGATTCCCCTCTCCACCCCTTGCCCTGTTGATGTTGACAAGTCGGCCAATCCGACAAATCTGGTTCTTGGCGACACCGCCCAGGTCCAGATGACGTTCCGCCCGCGCTGCCAGCCCGTGGTTCAGCCCCTGGCCATCATGCTGGTCATTGACAACTCCGACTCATTTGATGATGGGCCGTCTGGTCCGATGAATAAGGCCAAAGCGGCGGCCTACGCGATTCTGGAACGGCTCGACCCGACGCAAGACCGCATTGGGATTGCGACCTTCGCCAGCGGGACTACCAACTTCCAACCGCTGTCGGCCCAATTCGACCTCACCCGCAATATCGTCGTGCGCATGCGGGCGAATGGCAACAGCCTGGGCGCCGATGCGCTGGGCCGCGCCATTGAGGAACTACGCGGCCCGCGGCGCGATGTGCGCCAAAAGCCGATTATCGTTGTGATGTCGGACGGCGGCTTTGACGACGGGAGCGCCATGCTTACCGTGGCCGGGCAGGCGCGCCAGGCCAACATCGACGTCTACGGGCTGTACGCGGCGGGGATTGCGGTTGGGAACAGTTCCAGTAATGTGGCGGGCGTCGCGTCCGCGCCTGATTACTATATTAGCCTGGACATGGCCGGCGGCACGGCAGCCGGTACGACCATCATGAACCGGTCCCAGGTGACACGCCCGCGTTTTATCGTGGGCGCCTCGGTGGAGGACCGCCTCTCCTCCTCGGTCCAGTTTGTCACCGGCTCGGGCACGCCGCCCGCCCAGGTGTCTGGCTCCGTCCTGCGCTGGGAC
>JAIBAS010000639.1 GCA_019695075.1 Promineifilum sp.
GCCACAAGACGTGGTGTACCGGCGGACGCCACCTGACCCATCTGCTCGTTCGCGTCCGCGTGGACGCCGCGGCCGGCGTGGACGCCGCGGCCGGCGTGGCCCTCGTCCGGCAGGAGTTGGCCGGCGTGCGCGGCCTGACGTGGGTGGAGACGTGGCGCGACGCCATGAGCCTGCGCGCCAGCGAGAGCCACGACGCGCTTTTCCACGACGTCAGCGTGCCCCGGCACTACCTCATCGAGGTCGGCGAGCCAAAGGCCGTGCCCAACGTCTGGTTCCCGACGATGCTGTCGGCCGTCTACCTGGGTACGGCGCTGGCCGCGCGGGATGCCGTCGTCCGCTACGCCCTGGAGCGCGCGCCAACGGCGTTGGGCAAGCCCATCGCCACGCTGCCGCGCATCCAGCGCCAGATCGGCGAGATCGACGCCGGGTTGCAGGCGGCGCGGGCGCTGCTGTTCGAGGTCGCCGGGCTGTGGACGGGCGAGGGCGACCGGGCGGCGTACATGGCCCGTATCGCCGCGGCCAAGTGCGTCGTCACGGCCACGGCCGACGAGGCCACGGAGAAGGCGTTGCAAGCCGCCGGCGGCGCGGCCGTCACCCGCGCCCTGCCGTTGGAGCGCTACTTCCGCGACGTGCGGCCGTCGGCCATGCAGCCCCCAGCGGGGGACACGGCTTACGAGATGGTGGGGCGGGCGGCGTTGGGGTTGTAGGCCGGGGCGGCCTTAGCCGGCAGCCCAGTTGGCCAGCGACAGGCCGGGGACGCGGTCGAATTCGCGCGTGTTGTTAGTCACCAGCGTCGCGCCGAGGCTGAGGGCATGGGCGGCGATGAGCGTGTCCAGTGCGCCGATGGGCGCGCCGGCGCGTTCCAGCGCCGCGCGTACCGCGCCGTAGGCCGTCGCCGCGCCGTCGTCGAAGTCGGCGATGACCAGTGGCGCGAGGAAAAGCTCCAGCGCCCGGGCGTTGCGCTCTGTCTGCGCGCTCCGGGCGACGCCGTACCGGAGTTCAGCCACCGTCACGGCCGATACGCCGACGTCGCCCACTTGCTGCGCCGCCAGATGGCGAACGACGCTCTCCGGCCGCCGCTTGATCAGGTAGATGCAGATGTCGGTGTCGAGCAGATACTTCATTCGAACGGCGACTCCCGCTCCTGCGCCGCCGGCTGGTCGCGCTCGGCCATGAAGTCGGCGCTGAATTCGCTCAGGCTATGGACGAGCGATTGCCACGAGGCCGTCGTCGGGATGAGCACGACCGTGTTGCCCACCTTTTTGATATACACCTCCGTGCCCTCGAAGCGGTACTCTTTGGGCAGGCGGACGGCCTGGCTGCGGCCGTTGGTGAAGAGCTTGGCGGTGTCCATCGGCGTTGTCCTCCGCTATGGAATATATCAGAAGTATATATCAGGTGGGCCGGGGACGCAAGCGCCTAAAGCGCCTTGAACTGCTCAAACGCATCCTGGCAGTCGTGGCAGTACCAGATCATCCGGCACAGCGTTGGGCCGAAAGCATTGCGCAGGCTGGTGCGCGTGGAGCCGCAGCGGGGGCACTCGGCGAGGTCGAAGAAGGCCACGCCGGCGGGATCGCCGCTGAAGCGCGGCGGCGGGGCCAGGCCGAAGCGGCGCAACTTCTCGCGGCCGGCGTCGCTGATCCACTCTGTGCTCCAGGGCGGATGCAAGACCGTATGCACCGTCACCCGCGCCGCGCCCAGGCCGCGCACAGCCGCCGCGATGTCCCGCCGCATCACCTCCAGCGCCGGGCAGCCGGAGAAGGTCGGCGTCATCGTCACGACCACCTCGCCGGCCGACACCGCGACGGCGCGGATGATGCCCATCTCGACGACGGAAACGACCGGTATCTCCGGGTCCATCACCGCCTCCAGGGCGCGCCAGATGTCGGCTTCGGCCAGCATGGGCGTCACCACTCGGCCGTCGGGTCCAGGCGCGCCACCGATTGCATGACGGCCAGCAGATCCATCAGGTGCTCGGTGTGCTCGGTGCGGGGGATGTCGCGGCGGGACGGAGCGTCGTCGGGGAGGATCAGGCCGCATTCTGCCAGGTAGGGTCGCGCTCGGCCATGCCACTCATGGGCCAGGGCGGCCGGGTGGGGTAGGATGCCGGCGGCGACCAGCGCGGCGTCGCCCGGCAGGGGCGCGAACAGTTGCCGCGCGTAGGGCCACAGCGTGTCGAGGGCGGCCTGGAGGCGGGCGTGGCTTTCGGCCGTGCCCAGCCCCAGCCGCCGCAGCCATAGCGACGTGTGGCGGAGGTGGTAGCGCTCCTCCGTGGCGATCTTGGCCGCGGCCTGGGCCAGGGGCGCGTAGTCGCTGGCGGCCAGTTGCCCCAGCCAGACGCTCTCGGCGGCGTCGAACAGGTATTGGCGCAACATGGAGAAGGCCCAGTCGCCGCGCGGCAGTTCGACTATTTGGGCGTTGCGATAGTGGCCGGCGCTGCGGAAGAAGATCAGCCGGTCGGTGTCCTCGCCGGTGATGTCGCCGCGCAGGCCGTACCAGATGGCGGCGTGGCCCATCTCGTCGAGGGCGATGTTGGCGAAAGCGATGTCCTCCTCCAGGATGGGGCCGTGGCCGGCCCACTCCGAGTTGCGGTGGGCCAGGATCAGTTCGTCGTCGGCCATCGCCAGCAGCCGGTCGGCCAGCGGCGCAGCCAGGGTCGGGTCGATCATGCGTCTTCCTCGTCGCCGCGGCGGATCTTCTGCATGGTGAAGACGGTATGGTACTGGTTGGGCAGGCGGAAGAGCTTGCCCGTGGCCGCCTCCAGGCCGGGCGCGTCCTCCGGGTCGCTGCGGCTGATAGCCCGCTCCGGGAAGACCCACCAGATGCGCGCCGCGCCCAGCGCCGGCGCGGCGCGCAGCGCTTCGGCGGCCGAGCGCGCCTCGACACGGCCG
>JAIBAS010000513.1 GCA_019695075.1 Promineifilum sp.
TACAACGACCGGCACTTGACCGAGGAGTTGGCCGAGCAGCACGGGATTGCCCTGTCCAGCCCGACGGTGCGGCGGCTGCGACGGGCGGCGGGGTTGGGCAGCCCGCGCAAGCGGCGGACACCACGCCCGCGGCGGCGCGTAAGTTGCTGTATCTGGCTACCCAGCGCATCACCCGCGAGTGGACAGCGCCCATCCGGGACTGGGCCTATGAAGCTGTCGGCCACAACCAGCCGTTGGCCCAGCGCAGCTACGCCGCCGATACCTGCTTTCGCCTCCTGGCCACGGTGGATGCCCACATCGGGCAGGTCATCTACACCCAGCGCAGCCACATCACCACCGCCTGCCTGTCCGATTTCTTGGCCCAGGTCCATGCCGCCTACCCTCAGGCAGAGCAGATCTCGGCTTCTTCCTTGCGTCTTCGCCTCTTTGCGCCCTTGCGTTAACCTCCCCTCTCCCCCGCCACCTCTTTGCGCATGTACGTCGCCCCGGTGAAGCCGCCGGAGTCCGTCAGCCGGCCGTAGTGCGCTTCCTTCAGGACGACGAAGCCCAGCCGTTCGTAGAGCCGCCGGGCGTCGGGGTTGGTGTCCACGACCTCCAGTTCGACGGCCCGCAGCCCGGCGGCGCGGGCGTGGGCTTCCAGCGCGGCCATGAGTTGCGTGCCCACGCCCATGCCGCGCGCCGCCGCGCCGACGGCGATGCCATCGACGCGCAGGGCGTCGGCCGCCGGATGGACGAAGTACTGCCCCAGCCAGAACCACAGCCAGCGCCACAGCCCGCCGGCAAGGCCGAATTCCTGCCGCCAGACGGGCCACGGGACGACGTAGAAGCGCCGGCCGCCGTACTGCATCCCGGCCACGCCGACGACCTGGCCATTCGCCAGGGCATAGCGGGCCATCTCCGGCTGGATGCTGCGTTGCAGGATGCGGATCGCCTGCTCCGGCGGCCGGCTGTTGAACTCCAGCCCGTCGAGCTTGTGGGCGAAGGCCTCGTAGTAGACGGTCGCCGCCTCCAGCAGTTGGCCGGGCGACACCGGCCGCTCTGTAATTTCAACAGTTGGGGCCAACATCGGTCAGGCCGCGCCTTCGGCCGGCTCGTCGCTCTCGCCTTCGCCCAGATCGATGGCCGCCACGTGGGCCAGCTCGCCGGAGAGCTGGCTGCCCAGCGTCATGGTGAAGACGGTGGCGTCCGACGCGCCCATCTCGTTGGCAAACTGCTGCATGGCCTTGTCTTCGATGATGACGACCAGGGCCGAAGTGTTGGGCTGCATGCCCGCGCCGATGGCCTTGAGGGTGTTGCTGTCGAAGTCGCGGCCGAGGAGCTTGCCGCTCAGCCCGCCGACGAGCGCGCCGCCTAGCGCCCAGGCCAGCAGCCCGGCCGGCCCGCCGATCAGGCCCAGCACCGCGCCGCCGCCGCCGCCAAGGACCGCGCCCATGCCGCCGCGGCCGGATTGCCTGACGTGGCTCTTGCCGCGGTCGTCAACTTCCACCACCGCCCAGGTGGCCACGCGGTAGCCGCCGGCGCGGCGCTCCTTGCGGACGAGGTCAACGACCTGCGCGGCGCGGTCGCGCCCGGCAAATTCGGCGGCGACGAGATGGTAGACCACAGCTTCTTGATAGGACATCGTTGTTCTCCTTATGAGGCTAGATAGAACGGCACGTCGATCACCGCCCGCGCCTTGCCGTCGCGGTGGCGGCGGTAGATCAAGGCCCACTTCAGCGGCAGGGCGGTCTGGTTGTGCAGCAGGAAGTGCCACCAGCGCGCCGGCACGAACTCCGGGATGAGCACCGTCACCGGCCAGTCGTCGGGGCGCTCGGCGTCGAGCCGGTCGAGGCAGTCGAGGAAGGGGCTGAGCAGCGAGCGGTAGGGCGAGGGCACGGTGATGAGGCGGGCGACGCGATCCATGCCGGCCGCCTCCCAGCGGGCGCGCATGGCCGGGCCGCTGTCGGGTTCCAGTTCGACGTAGACGGCGATGACGTCGTCGGCGATGGAGCAGGCGAAGTTGAGCGCCTCGACGACGCCGCGGTGGACGCCGGCCACGGGCATGACGACGCGCGGGTGGCGGGTGCAGCCCACGGGCGGGGCGTCGTCGGCCAGGTGCAGCTGGCGGCCGACCTCCTTGTAGTGGCGGCGCACCGAGCGGAAGAGCAGCACGAGCGCGGGCAGCAGCAGGATGACGATCCATGCCCCGCCGCGGAACTTGCTGCTGCCGATGACCAGCAGGGCCACGCCCGTGGTTGTCGCCCCCAGCCCGTTGAGCGCCGCCCGCCAGGCCCAACCCGGCCCGCGCGCGCGCGCCCAGTGGACGACCATGCCCGCCTGTGACAGCGTGAAGGCCAGGAACGCGCCGACGGCGAACAGCGGGATGAGGGCGTGGCTGTCGCCGCCGAAGACGACCACCAGTAGCGCCGCCAGCCCGGCCAGCAGCAGGATGCCGTTGGAGAACACCAGCCGGTCGCCAAGGCTGCGCAGTTGCCGCGGCAGAAAGCCGTCGCGGGCTATCAGCGAGACGACGCGCGGGAAGTCGGTATAGCTGGTGTTGGCGGCGACGATCAGCACCAGCAGCGTGGCCACCTGCACCAGCAAATAGACCGGCCCGGAGCCGAACAGCCGCCGCGCCAGGGCGGAGAGGATCGTCTCCTCCGGCCCGGCGACGATGGCCAGAACTTGCGTCAGGCCGATGGTGCCCAGGAAGAGCACGGCCATCAGCCCGGCCATGGCCGCCATCGTCCGTTGGGCGTTGCGCACGACCGGCTCGTGGAAGATGGGCACGGCGTTGCTGATCGCCTCGACGCCGGTGAGGGCCGTCGCGCCGCTGGCGAAGGTGCGCAGCAGCAGGAAGATCGTCACCGGGGCCAGCGCCGCGGCCGACGCGCCGCCCTCGCCGGTCG
>JAIBAS010000616.1 GCA_019695075.1 Promineifilum sp.
CACGTCGCTGGGCGAACTGGCCCCGCACCTGGCCACGTTCTTGCGCGACGACCTGCGCGCGCGGCTAGGCCCTTTTCGCGCGCTGGCCGTCCTCCACGACGGCCTGGCCGCGGCCAGCACCCGCGCCGGCGAGCCGCGCACCGTCGTGCTGACGCTGGGGACGGCGATTGGGGCGGGGTATCCGCTGGGGGAGGCGGGGCTGCGGCCGGTGAAACTCGGTTTGTAAGGGGGGTGCGCTTATACTAGGGCATGCGGGTCACAACGAGAGGGACACGCTGTTTCGATTTCGTTGCTCATGGGGCAGAAGAGGTTAGCAGACATGACACAAACGGCCATTGACCAACTGCGCGCCCTGCACGATGAATTGGGCGCGCATGCCGACCTGGTGCAGATGCTGGCCGCGCGCGACCGGGTCTATGCCCGCTATGGGCAAGCCTTTGCCCCCGAGAACCTACCCCAATTGACGGCCGACGAATACCTATCCTTCCTGCGCTTCGAGAACAATGCCCATTGGTCAGGCATTCACCGCTACGGCAGCCGCACCACCAGCGATATGCCGGCGCTGCGACAGGCGTTGGGCGTCCTGACCGACGAGCAACGGCCGTTGGCCGGGCGCTACGACGAGGCGACCGGCGGCGCGATCAAAGGCATCGGCCCGGCCATCGCCACGCCCATCCTCCACGTTGTCTATCCCGACCGTTACGGCGTCTGGAACAGCCAAAGCCACGCCGGGCTACAGGCAATCGGCGCGCTGCCGCGGTTTGAACGCGGCTGGACAGATGGGCAAAAGTATAAGGCGGTCAACGAGACGCTGGTGGCGCTGGCGGAGGCGCTGCGAATCGATCTGTGGACGCTTGACGCGGTCTGGGAGGTGTTGCGCCGGCGGCGGCCCTTGGCGCCGCCCTTCGACAGTATCTTTATTGATCGCGCCGAGGCGGAGTGGGCCTTTGATCTCTTCGCCGAAACGGCGACGCGGCTGGGCGGTGGGCCGGATGACCCGCGCATCGCTGTAACGCTGCCCCATGATCAAACAATGATGCGGCTCAACTTCGGCCCGTGGCTGGCCATCGATGCCTCGCGCAGACGCGGCATGATGGACCTGGCCCTGCCCATTGCCGAGGCCGAGGCCCTGGGGTTTACCGAGCATGATGGGCCATTCAGGGCCGATCCCGAGATGGCCGTGGTCTACATCCCGCTGGAAAGCGCGCGCGACATGTCGGCCGAGCTGCGACAGGTCTATGAGAGCGGCATGGCCCGTTTTCGCGCCCGGTTCAGCCATTGGCAAGGGACACCTTACATTCTCGCCCACCGCCCGGAGCTATTAGCCGCGCTCTTCGACCGGGAGAAGCGTGCTCAACTGCTGGAGAATGGCTTGCCCACCTTACCGTTGTCCGACTCTCCCTCCCCTTTGCCCCTGGATACCCCAACCATCGCTAGAGAATTCGGCGGCTTCACGGCCGATGCGTTCGACTTCATGACCGGCTTGCAGCAGAACAGCACCAAAGCCTGGATGGACGCCAACCGCGATCGTTGGCGCGAATCCGTGTTCGAGCCGATGCGCGCCCTGTTTACCGATCTGGGGCCGGCGCTCAAGAGCCGCTTCGATCCCTATCTCCTGCCCGATGAACTGGAGATCACGCCGACGACGCGCAAAGTGCTGGCCCACATCCGCAAGAACTGGACGGCCCGACCCGGCAGCGAATACCATCCCTATTACTGGGGCGCTTTCTATCGCCGCCACCTGACGCGCCAGACCGACGCCCAATGGTTTATCACGCTCTCGGCCGAGTACGTTCGCTTTGGCTTGAACTTTGGCGAAGAGGCCGGCCAGATAGAGGCGCAGTTGCGGCAGCGTATCCTGGCCCAGCCGCAGCAGTTCCGGGACCTGGTTGACGCGCTCAATCTAGTCGAAGACTTCGACTTCGTGCGCACCGTGCCGTTGGACCTTCGCTATCATGATCAATTAGCGCCCGGCGATGACCTGCTGGAATGGGTGGCCAAGGGATCGTTTGAGATACTGCACGTCGTGCCGCCGGAGGACGTGATCGCCCTGGGGCCGCGCCTGGCAGAGCGAATCAACGCGACGTTCCGCCGTCTGTTCCCTGTCTATCTGTGGGCGGTGAGCGATGACTACGCCACGGCTGTCGAGCGCTACCTGGCCGCGGAGACGATGATTGCGCCGGTTGGCGAAGACGAAGACGAACCTGAGCCGCCCGAAAGGCCTTACGGCCGCGACGCCTTCCTGCGCGACACCTACCTGCCCGCCGGCGTGGCCGATGAACTCCGCGCCCTGCTGGAAACGAAACGGCAGATGATCTTCTATGGCCCGCCGGGCACGGGCAAGACCTACGTCGCGCGCCATCTGGCCAAGCTGCTGACCGGGCTGGACGAGCCGCCGCCGGAGCGGCTGACCATCGTCCAGTTCCACCCCGCCTATGCCTACGAGGAGTTCATCGAGGGCATCCGGCCGAAGGCCGAATCGCGCGACGGCCAGCAGTGGATGGAGTATCCGGTGCGGCCGGGCACGTTCGTCCGCTTTTGTCGCCGCGCCGCGCAGTTGGGCGACGCGCCCTGCGTCTTCATCATCGACGAGATTAACCGGGGCAACATCCCGCGCATCTTCGGCGAACTGATGTTGCTGCTGGAATACCGCGACCTGAGAGTGCCTTTGCCATACTCCGGCGCTGACTTCTTCATTCCCAACAACGTCCATATCATCGGCACGATGAACACGGCCGACCGCTCCATCGCCCTGGTGGACTTCGCCCTGCGGCGGCGGTTCAGCTTCGTCGAGTTCACCGCCGACGTGGCGCTGTTCGCGCGCTGGCTGGCGGCCAACCCCGGCTCGCTGCCCTGGCTGGGCCAGCTGTATCACGCCCTGACCGAGGAAGCCATCCCCGAACCCGCCTTCCGCATCGGCCCCAGCGCGTTCATGAAGCCCGGGCTGGACGAGGCTGCCGTGGCCCGCGTCTGGCGGCGCGAGGTCATGCCCTACTTGCAGGAGTACTACTTCGACCAGCCCCATTCTGCCCAACAATGGGCCTGGGACGGCGAGCGGCTGCGGCAGATTCGGGGGGTGAATGGCGACTGAGGCGGCCGAGCGCCCTGTCATCCGGCTGCGCGAGTATCAAACGCTGTTCGGCGTGCCGCTGACGGGCGAGCAGGTCAAGGCGCTGCGCGACGCCTTTCAGGATGAGCGCCTCAAGCTCGCGCCGTCGTGGTCGGGCAGCGGTTATGACCTGATCGCCGGCGCTTACGTCGGCACGATCGCCCTGCGCGACGCCGCCGGCGGGCTGCTGGACATCGTCATCGAGCCGAAAGCGCCCGTCGATAACCTGTTCTACATGCTGACCTATGCCCACCGGCTTGTCGAGTTCGGCGCGCACGCTTCGCCGCTGCTGGCCGGGGCGGACATCTTCGATTCGGTCGTGGACATCTTTGTGCGCCAGGTGGACGACATCGCCCGGCGCGGCATCTACCGCGGCTACATCGACCGGGAGGAGGCCGCCGCCTTTCTGCGCGGCCGGCTGCTCGTGGCTTCCCAGGTGCGCCGCGGCCCGCTGGCGGTGACGTTCCACCAGCGGACGAATGAGTTCACCGCCGACCTGCTGGAGAACCGCATCCTGAGCGCGGCGCTGTGGCGGTTGGCGCAGGCGCGCTTCCGCGATCCCAACCTGGGGCCGCGCGTGCGACGGGCGCTGGCCGCCTTCGGCGAGGCGTCGCCCGTGGGCATCACCGCGGCCCATTGCGACCGCGTCGTCTACTCGCGCCTGACGGAGCGCTACCGCTCGCCCATCAATCTGGCGCGGCTGTTCCTGCGCCACCTGTCGCTGGAGGGGCAGGCCGGCGCGACGCCCTTCGCGTCCTTCCTGGTGCCCATGCCGCGCCTGTTCGAGCAGTTCGTCGCCCGGCTGCTGGCCGAGGAGCTATCGGCCTGGCCCCGGCTGCGACTGGAAGACCAGTGGCAGATCTATCTCGACGAGGAGCGACGGCTGGAGGGGCGGCCCGACTTGCTGCTCTACCGCGACGGCCGCGCCGCGCTCGTGCTGGACACAAAGTACAAGGTCTACAACGAAAAGCCGACCAACGCCGACATCAACCAGATGGTCACCTACTGTCACACGCTGGGCATCGACCGCGGCGTGCTGCTCTACCCCGGCGACACCTTCGGCGACGAGTACCGGCTGAAAGCGGGCGTGACCCTGGCGATTCGCGGGCTGTCGCTGACCGGCCCCCTGGCCGTGTTCCGAGAGCGCGCCCGTGCCTTTGCGCGCCAACTGGCGGCGAGCTACAGTTAGAATGTGGCGGCCATCGGCCGCACTCGCCAAGCATGACCGACTCGCGCGTTCGCTCCTACTGGCTCGAATGGCTGATCCTCCTGGCCGTGGTCTACCTGTATAGCCACGCCGCCACGCTCGACTTCGACCCCCACCAACTTCAGCAGACCGGCGAACAGAACGAGAGCGCCACGCTGCCCATCCTGGCCGAGTTGGGCTTCCGCCGCGGCGAAATCCCTCTCTGGAACCCCTACATGCTGACCGGCTTTCCCCTCGCCGGCGATCCCGTCAGCCACTTCTGGAACCCGGTGGCGACGTTGCCGGTGCTGCTGTGGGGCGGCATCAACGGCATGAAGGTGTCGCTGTTCCTATCGCTGCTGGTGGCCGCCTTTGGGCAGTGGGTTCTGGCCCACGTCTTCGGCCTGCGCGGCGTCTTCCGGCTGTGGGTGGGGCTGCTGTTCGTTTTGTCGGGCGGGCTGGCCATGTTGTCGTGGTTGGGCTGGTATGAGCTGCTGGTCGGCGCGGCCTGGTTCCCGTGGTGCTTCGCCCTGCTCTGGCGGGCGCTGGGGCGGGGCGGCCGTCCGGCGCTGGTGCTGGCCGCCGGGGCCATCGCCATGGTCATCACCACCGGCGGCGGCTACTACCCGCTCTACCTGGGCGTCTGCCTGGCCGTGTTGACGGGCATGGCCCTCGTCTGGAGCCGGTTGGGGGAGCATGGGCGGGTGCTGCGCCGGGCGGCGGCCGTGGCCGTGCTGGCCACCGGGCTGTCGGCCGTCTACTGGCTGCCGCTGGTCGATGGCCTGCGCTACACCGTTCGCGACGCCCCGCCCGACGGCATGCAGGTCGGCTCGCAGTCGATCACCTACGCCCTGTTCAATTTCGTCGTCTCCGACCCGACCTGGTTCCGGGCCGAAGTGCTCAACAAGGGCAGCAGCGGTGGCTGGCTCTACGTCGGCCTGCTGCCCATCGTCGCGCTGGGGCTGCTGCCGTGGGTCTACGCCCGCTTCCGCGGCCGGCGGCGCGGCCTGCTGACGCTGCTGGCGTTGCTGCTGACGCTGCTGCTCTGGAACGCCAATCGCCACGCGCCGGTGCGCATTCTCTATGACCTGCTGCCGTTCCTCTACACCTTCCGCTTTCCGGGGCGGCTGCTCATCATCGCCACCGTGCCGCTGCTGGCGCTGGCGGGCATCGGCCTGCAAACGCTGTTGGTGGGGGCGCGGCGGCGTCTGCCCGCCGCCGGCGTGCCGAGCGACGGCATGACGCCGCGCTGGCTGCTGGGCGCGGCGGCGGCGCTGCTGTTGCTGCTGTCGGCCGCCAACGTTTTTCACGTCAACCAGCCCTTCATGACCGCGCCCCACCCCCGCAACCAGGTCGCCCGCGCGGCGCTGACCTGGTTGCGCGAGGCCGACCCGGGACTGTACTACATCAACATCGGCGGCGACATCATCTACTGGGATTGGATGGCCTACGCCTATGAGCTGGAACTGCCGGTGCTGAACTTCCGTTACAACCGTGGCGTGGCCGGCATGGACGCGCAGTACGGCCCCCTGTCGCCGTTCAACGCCCAGCCCAAGTACACCCTCGTCGTGGCCTCGGAGCCGCCGCCGCCGGGGGCAACGCAGGTGAACCTGTTCGCGGAGGTGGCTGTCTGGCGGCGCGACGACGTGCTACCCTATGCCTTCGCCGCCCGGCCAGACGCGCCCATCGCCGCCGACACGGTGCGCGCCGTGGATGCGCAACTGGACGGGCCGAACCGGGTCGTCGTGCGGGCCGCGGCCGAGGCGGGCGAGACGCAACTGGTCGTCCTCGTCAGCGACTACCCCGGCTGGCGGCTGACGGTCGATGGCGCGCCGGCCGAGTTGCAGCCGCTCAACGGCTATCTGGGCGCGGCGCTGCGGCCGGGCGAGCACTCTTACGTCTTCGCCTTCCGGCCGCCCCTCCACGCGGTTGCCCTGATCGTCAGCGGCCTGTCGCTTCTGGTCTGCCTCGTCCTACTGGCGCCGGCTCTCCGGCGACCGGAAGCCTGATCAAAATTCGGGATGACTTATTCTTGTTGCGTAGGCCTTCGCTGGTTGACGCGCACGTTCTCCTGCGCCAGCCGGGCCGTCTCGGCGACTCGTTTGGCGCGGGTTTCCGGCCGCTTGGCCGTGGCGATCCAGGTCAGAGCCATGCGCCGCGCCGACGGGGGGAAGGCGTCGAAGTGGGCGCGGGCGTCGGGGTACTTGTCGAATTCGGCGGCCAGGTCGTCGGGCACTTCCAGCCGCTCCACGCTGTCGAGCAGCGTCCACGAGCCGTCGGCCTGGGCCGCCTCGATCTTGGACAGGCCGGCGGGGGTCATGCGGCCGTCGGCGATGAGACGTTCGATGCGGGCCTTGTTGGTTCTGGCCCAACCCGAACCCGGCCGGCGCGGCGCGAACCAGAGCATCGTGCGCTCGTCGTCGAGCTTGTTGGCCTGGCCGTCGATCCAGCCGAAGCACAGCGCCTCCTCGACGGCCTGCTCGTAGCTGAACGGCGTCTTGCCGGTAGCGGGGCGGTAGGTGATGAGCCAGACGCCCTCGGGGCGGGCGTGGTTGTCCGCCAGCCAGGCGCGCCAGTCGGCCAGGGTGGCGGGTTGGAGGGAGTTAGTGGGTAGGTTGGTCATCAGATACCTTGCTTAAACGCCGCCTGCTTCTCCGCACTCTGCACATACGGCCCGTAGCTCGCATTGTTCCCCACGCGCCCCGTCCGTCCGTCCGCGCTCACCTCATGCGTCCACCGCCGGCCCAGCGTCTCACTCGTCGGCCACCCCCGCCCCGTCCTTGACCGCGTGCCGAAGCCCCGCTCATACCAGGAGTAGCCGTTCGCCGGGCTGTTCGCGGTTGACGACGCCGGATACTCCGCAATCACCCGATGCAAATGCGCCGTCGCCTTCGTCATCGGCCGACGCAATGCCCCCGCCTTGCCGACCGCCTCCAGCTTCCCGATGGCATCATCTAATCCGCGCACCTGGACAGCCATAAGATTACCCTTCTTCCGCGCGCTCGCGTGCCAGCCTGGCCTTCGCCTCCTCCACCGAAACGACATCGAACAAAGGCTCACCCCGCGCCGCCAGCACCTTGTTCGCGGCCACAACAGCATCATGCGCCATCCGTGCGAAAACGTCGTCGCGCTCCTCCTCGCTCAGCTTCGCCAACTCGTCAGCACTGGCGACAAAGACTTCACGGTTGATTTGCTTTGCTGTCATTTCAACACTCCCAACGCCCTGAGCAGCGTCTCCTCATCCGCTTCCGGCATCCGCTCGACCAGCGCCAACGCCTCGGCTGTGTCAATCTGTGTTCCCGATCCCAAATCGTAGAACGCCAACTGATCTGCTTCCCTCGCCCGCCTAATTGTATCCCGGATGGCGCTTCTCGGCTGGACGACAGACACGTCCAGGTAGTACTGCCTATCGTCAGGATTAAACCACAGCCCAAAGTGATTACCGCTCTTGGCCCCCTGGCGCGTCCTCAGCAAGTCACCCTGCTCGCGCCAGTAACGCCTAAACTCGCTCGCCAACTCGGCATTATCACGAACCGCGACAACCCTTTCCGTATCCTTCCGCGGCGCGAACACCAACCCCTCTCGCGCCACATCCCCCGTGTAAGCATTGTACGTAATCCCGATCCCCCTCTCCGGGTTCGCCAACGCCGCCCCCAACACCTCGGCCGCGTTTTTGACCGGAGCCGGGACACACCAACATCGGCAATTCGGATGACTTGGCGGCCCGTCAATCCCCTCCCCAAACGGCTCATCCAGCCCCACAACCCGCCCGCCAGCGGCCCACACACCGGACACACCAACGGCAGCCTACCCCGGTGCCGCGCGGCAGTTAGAGCTTCATGTGGCAGCCTGCCTGGCCAGCGCCGACGGAGATATTACCTGACCACCCCCGACTGTGTGCCCGGCCGCCGTGCCTCCTGCCGCCAGAAGAAGAACGCGAACCCCAGCGTGAAGAGCACGGCGATGCCGGCATAGCCCTTCGTCGGCGCGCTGCCAAAGTCGAACTCCGCGCGGAAGAAGAGCAGTGTCAGGCAGACGGCCGCGCCGAAGACGATGGCCAGCGCGCCGACCGTGCGCACCTCGTCCCAGTCGTGGGCGAAGGCGATTGTCCCCGCCCACACGGCCCAGCCGGTGAACCAGGCGGCGATGATGCGCGCGTCGAAGCCGTTCAGGTCCCAGGGCCAGCGCAGCGTCAGCCATTCCGGGTTGATGATCAGCAGCCCGCCCATGAGCATCATCACGCCGACGAAGAGGATGATGAAGCGCCGGAACCAGGGCAGGATGGGGCCGCCGCTGGTCAGGTGCGCCCGGCGGGCTTCGTCAGTCCAGGGGACGCTGAAGATCATCGTGATAGGTTCGAAGGTGTAGAAGATGATCCACAGGTGGGCCAGCAGAAAGCGCCAGTTCATCTCGTCGGCGTGCCACAGCGTCGCCAGCAGCAGCGTGCCCGTGAAGGCCAGATTGCCCCAGAACGTCCAGCGAATGTGTAGCCAGTTGCGAGCGAAGAGGAATTGCAGGAAGAAGAACGTGCGGAAGACGTAGCCCGCGCCGATGAAGGCCTGCGCCAGCCGCGGCTCGACGACCCAGGCGAAATGGCTGGGGATGAACTGCGGGAAGAAGAACATCCACACGGCGAAGACGGCCGCCAGCAGCACGCCGGCCACGGCCCACGGCCGCAACGCGCGGGGCACGGGAACAAATGGAGTCATACGATGTCGTCCTCCTTAGCTTAAGAACCTCACGCAAAGCCGCAAAGGGGGCAAAGGACGCAAAAAAAGACTATCTTCTTTGCGTCCTTTGCTTCTCTGCGCCTTTGCGTGAGGTATTCTTCGTGTAAGCGCATCAGGCGCTCAGCAGCGCCACCGCGCCGCCCTTCGTCGTCACCAGCGAACCCATGACCATCTGCCCGCCGGCCCGGCCGATGATCGGCCATTCGCCCGGCCCGCCGCCATCTTCGGCCGAGCCGGAGAGGATGGCCAGCGTCGCCCCGCCGCCGGGCGGCAGTAGTTCGACATCGGTATAGTTCGCCCCGTGTTCCCAACGGTGGCCGGGCAGACTGACGGCCAGCGGCTGGTCGGTGACGTTGAGGCAGCGCAGGGTCAGGCGCGTGCCCTCGCCGGCCACCAGCGTCGGCGTATTGCCCAGGCCGGCGCGGCCGTTCAGGCACAGCCCCACGCCCGGCAGTTCGTGGAAAACCAGCAGGTAGTCGGCGCGTTTGGGTGGCGCGGGCACGGCGGCGAAGTGGGTGCTGCTGTCGCC
>JAIBAS010000604.1 GCA_019695075.1 Promineifilum sp.
TCGCGCCGCCTGGCCCGCGAAGACGGGCAGCCCGCCCGTCCGCGCTAGGCCGCTTCGGCCGCCGGATCGGCCTCGCCCGGCGCGAAAGTGATCTCCAGCATCCCGTCGCGCAATCGCCCGCCGCCGGCGCGCCGCTTGGCCAACACGCTGGGCAGAATCATCTCGCGCTTGAAGTTGCCGATGGTAATGAACAGTTCGTCGCCGCGCTTGCGCAGGCGCACATCATCGCGGCCCACGAACGGCAGCGGCAGCCGCAGCAGGTAGCCGCCATCCCCCGTCTCGACAATCTCCTGCAGGATGCCGCGGTAGAAAATCTCGCCGGGGTCGGTGCCGCCGAAGCAGTCCGACGCCAGTTGCGACAGCGCCTCCAGCCCGACGACCTCATGGGCGTAGTAGGGCGCGTACCACAGGGGCAGCGGCCGGAAGTTGTTCTCGATCAGCTCGATGTACTTGGCCTGAATGGCCCGCCGCTGCCGGTAAAACTCGCTGTCCTCGGCCGCCTCCGGCAGGATGCGGTTGATGATGACGCTATCGACCGGATAGTTGAACAGGCCCAGATAGCTGATGGCCCGCTCGGCCTCGCGCATGACCATCTTCTCCGGCTGCAAGACGACGCGATAGCTGCTGACCGACGGGTCGCTCAGCGTCGTTCGCAGTTCGGCCGTGGCCGCATCGAGATTGCTGATCGCCTCCAGCACCTCCGACGGGCCTTGCAGCAGCCGGCCGGCAAAGGGCTTCAGGGCGCGCATGACGATGGCCGATTCCAGCTTGCTGACGTGGCCGGCGTACCAGCGAAAGGTGTCGGGCATCGTCAGCAGGCGGATCGTCTCGCCCGTCGGCGCGGCGTCGATAATGACGCGCTCGAACTCGCGCTCCTTGGCCTGCTTGTTGATGTGCAGCAGGCTGACGATCTCGTCCATGCCCGGAAAGGCCGATAGCTCGTCGGCCATGACGTTGTTGAGACCCTGGCCGCTGATCATATTAGACACGAAGCCCTGCAACGTGCCCCAGTAGCTCTGGATGTCGGCGACGACGCTGATCTCCTGCGCCCAGAGGTTGTCGGCCACTTGGGCAGGCGCGGCCCCCAAAGGCACGTCCAGCGAATCGGCCAGGCTATGAGCGATGTCGGTGCTGGCCACAAGCGTCTTGTAGCCCAGTTGCGCGCTACGTAGCGCGGTGGCCGCGGCGACCGTGGTCTTGCCAACGCCACCCTTCCCCAAGTAAAGAATAATCCGCATGCTGTTCTCCTACTTCAAGGCTATACGTTCCGACATCGCCCCAGTTGCATACCAGTGACTGGGGTGGAAGTTCTCCAGAACCGACCCGCCGATGAACTCGCGCAGGATGGAATCGTTGGCGATGTAGACCAGGTCTACGTCGGGCAGCGGCTCGAACCACTGGAGGAAGGCCATCAGCCGGTTGGCCTCCAGCCGTTCCGGCGTGCCCGGCTCGACCTGGAGTAGCAGCGGCTCGGCCAGCGGCTTCAGCGCCGACAACTCGTAGACCAGGGCCGAGTTGAAGAAAACATCGGCCGTGTTCTGGTAGGGAAAGATGTGGTTCTTCTCGCCGCGGCGGACGCTGTTCCAGCGGCCGATGGTCGCCGCGGCCGAGTAGCCACGGTGGGCGGCATCGCGAACGATGCGCCGCAGCAGCCGCGTGTCGGTCGTCGGCACGCGGTTGTGCTTGTCGAGGTTCATCTGCGTAAACGCCGAAATGAATACCCGGAAGGTGGCCGATTCCGGTAGCCCCTCGGTCAGGCGCGGGTTCAGGCCGTGGATGCCCTCGATCAGGATGACGTGGTTCTTGCCGATGCTGAGCGGCGAACCGACCTCGCGCCGGCCGGTCTTGAAGTTGTAGCGCGGCAACAGCACCTCTTCCCCGGCCATCAGCCGGCACATATCCGACTGGAACAGGGCCAGGTCGAGCGCCTCCAGCGCCTCGAAGTCGTAGGCTCCCGTCGGGTCCAGCGGCGTGGCTTCGCGGTCAACAAAGTAGTCGTCCAGGCTGATGATGACCGGATAGATGCCCTGGGCCATGACCTGTAAGGCCAGCCGCTTGGCGAAGGTCGTTTTGCCGGCCGAGGTCGGCCCGGAGACGGCCACCAGGCGCACCGATGGCTGCCGGCTGGCGATGGCGCGGGCGATGCTGGCCAGTTGCCGCTCGTGCAGCGCCTCGGCGACCATGATCACCTCCGACGAACGGCCGCCGACGATGGCCTGATTGAGCGAGGTCACGTTGCCCACGCCCATGATCGTCAGCCAGTCCTTGTAGGTCTGGAACACCTGCGCCAGCCGCGGCTCGTCCTCGAAGGGCTGGAGGACGTTGGGCCAGGTGCGGCGCGGGAACTGGAGGATGAAGCCGTCGTTGTAGTGGCGCAGGTCAAACAGCTTCAGATAGCGCGTGCGCGGCACCATGAAGCCGTGGAAGTAGTCGCGCACGCCGTTCAGCTCATAGAGCGTCAGGTAGTCCTTGCGTCGCCGCGCGAACAGATCGGCTTTCTCCAGGTCGCCGCTCTCCTGGAAGAAAGCCAACGCCTCTTCGAGGGGCACGCGGATATTGTTGATGGGCAAATCGGCATCGACCAGCTGGCGCATGCGCGTCCGCAGGGCGATTAGCTCGGCGTCGGTCAGCCGCTGGGCGTCGCCGCGCTCGCAATAGTAGCCGCCGAAGGGCATGGAGTGGTGAATGGTGATGACCTGGCCGGGCAGCACTTCGGCCGCGGCGGCGATCATCAGGAAGCTCAGCGAGCGGCGATAGATGCGCGAGCCGTCGTTGGTGGCCGTCGTCACCGGCTTCAGATCGGCGTCTTCCATCAGGGGGAAGCACAGCTCGCGCAGGCGATTGTTCATCAGCGCGGCGACAACGTGCTCCTCCGGCGGGTAGCCGGCGGCCTCGATGAACATCTCCAGCGTCGTGCCACGCGGCGCTTCAAGGACGCGGCCGTCGGGCAAACGCGCCTGGACGGTGTCACGGGGTTGGGTGGGATAGACAAGTGGGATGGCGTTCATGGCGATACAGTTGGGCACGAATGCGTGTGCCTGCGAAGCAAGCGTAACACGGCCGGCGCGTCGGGGCGAATCTAGCGCTCGGCCGGCGGGCAGCCGGACGGCGCAAACCAGCGCGTCGTCATCCGGCCGCGCAGCCGTTCCATCTGCGCCAGGCAGGCCAGCAGCACATGCGGGCTGCCTATGGCGCTACCGGCGTCCTTTTCGCCCAATCGGACGCGGAGCGGCGCTTCCAGTTCGTCAGGGCTGCCGCGGCCGCTCTCGGCCACAACCAACTCCGACAGGCCTACCGGCACGACGTAGCCGCTGACGGTGTAGGCGCGCCCGGCCTCGTCGGCGAAGGCGTAGACGGTGTGGTAGGCAAAGGTATGGAGCGGGCCAATCGGCTTGTGCCCCAACACCAGCAAGGACTCCTCCGGGACGTTCCCGGCGCGAATGACCACGGCCACCGTCCAGCGGGTGGCCGACTCCGGCGGCAGGCCGGCGCGCACCAGCAGCGCGCGGGCGAAGCTGTCCAGGACAGCGGCGGCATAGTCGGACGACGGGCGGCTGCCAACGGCCTGCCAGCCGCCGTTGAAGGCCGCCAGCGCGGTATAGAGATCGCCGCCGGCCTGCTGGACGACATACGACAGCACGGCCATGCCCCAGCGCAGGTCATTGGCCGGCCCTAATAGCGCCTCGGCCGACGGCCGCCACGCCGCCCCTGGCAGCAGACCCATCAGCCCGGCGCGGCCGCGGCGACTGACGCCGGGGCGCTCGCCGTCCGTCTCCTGCTGGATGACCGCGGCGATGAAGTCGGGATGAAAGCCATAGGCCCGCGCCAGCGCATGGATTGGGCCGGCCCAGCGCTGAATATCCGGCCCCCAGTAGGGCGAGAGCAGGAGCGTAGCCGGCGGGGTCGCGGCGGCGGCCGGGGCCACGTGGCCAAACGCCAGTACCCCGGCTAACAGCGCCAGTAGCGCGGCCGGCAGCGGCCATCGCCGGGGGTACTGCGTGCGGTCGGGGGCGTGGCGTGGCAACATGGGGCCTCAGGGGAGAGGCAGGTCGCGCGCCTCGATGAAGTCGAGGCTATCCAGCGCGGGCGGCACGCGCCACCAGCCAACGCGAGCCTTGCGCAGCGGCCCAGCAATGGTCGCCGGCGCAGCGGCGGCGGCCGGCGTCATCAGCGCGCCGTCGGGGACGAGCACCGCCGGCACGGGCTGCCAGTCGGCAAGCGGCAAAGCCTTGTCCGTGGCCGCGTAAACGGGATAGGGCGCGAACAACTCCATGTCGCGCAGGAAGTATTGCACCTTCTCGCCCGCCGGGCTGAAGCCAAACACCTCGGCGCGCGGGAAGTGCAGGCCGTTCTCGTGTACCCAGTCGTAGAGGCCCAGGCCCTTGATCTCCGTGCCCCAGTCGTCGAGCAGCACGGCCGGGATGATCTGCGCGGCGATGCCCTGGGTCACGAGGGCAAAGGCCAGGTAGATGGCCGGCTCCTCGCCATCTTCCAGACGCAAGGCCATACGCTCGCCGTCAACCAGCAAAGTGCCGGTAACCCGTTGGCGAATGAACTTCACTTGACTCGCTCCTGCGTCCGGCTCAACGATTGCGCGGCCGGCCCGGCGCGCCCCTGCTAACGTTTGCGTCCGCTTAGTGTACCAACGCGCGGCGCGAATTCCAACGATTCGCTTGCCGGTTGCGCGGCCGGAGTCTATCATTCGGCCATGGGGCGATTTGGCAAATCGCCCTACAAGGACGAGGTAAACAATGGCTGACTTCCCCACCTCCGGCGACTTCCCCGACAGCGACACGCTCCCGAATACCATTGCGGAGGCGCGCCGCCTGCGGCACGACGATGATTTGGAAGGCTCACAGGCGTTGCTGCTGGGCCTATTGGAGGAGTTCCCCGATGACCCGCTGGTGCTGTTCGAGGTCGGCGGCTCCTATGATGTCATGGGCGAAGTAGAGATGGCCATCCCCTACTATCGGCGGGCCATCGACGCCGGGCTGGAGGGCGGCGACCGCCACGAGTGCCTGATCTGTCTGGGCAGCAGCCTGCGCGTGGCCGGCGAATCAGAAGAGGCCGTTGACATCCTTTCCCAGGCCATCGACGAGTTCCCGGAGAAGAACAGCGGCCGGGTTTTTCTGGCCCTGGCATACTACAGCAACGGCGACCCCGACGCGGCCGTCAGCGAACTACTGGCCGTCCTGCTGACCACAACCCAGGACGCCGACATCCTGGCCTACGCCGACACCCTCGACTACTACAAAGACAACCTCGACGAGACGCTGGACGGGTAACATGAAAGCGCTCGCCTTTGAGGAACACGGTGGCGTCGACCGCGTGCAACTGCTGGATGTGCCCGTTCCGGCCATTGGCCCCCGCGAAGTGCTGCTGTCTGTCCGCGCCGCGGCTCTCAACCGCCTCGACCTGTGGGTGCTGGAGGGCTGGCCGGGGCTGAAGCTCAAGCGGCCCCACATCATGGGCGCTGACGGCGCGGGCGTCGTCGCCGCCGTGGGCGAGGACGTGACCCGCTTCTTCGTCGGCGACCGCGTGGCCGTCAACCCAACGCTGTGCAACGACCCGGCCGACCGCTTCGCCCGCCTGGGCCTGGACAACATGTGCGACGACTTCGCCATCTTCGGCGAGCACGTCGATGGCCTCTTTGCTGAGTATGCCGCCGTGCCGGAGCGCAACCTGTTGCCGCTGCCCGACAGCGTGCCCTTCGAGACGGCCGCGGCAGCCTCGCTCGTCTTCGTCACCGCCTGGCACTCCCTGGTGACGCGCGGACGCCTCCAGCCGGGCGAGTCAGTCCTCGTCGTCGGCGCGGGCGGTGGCGTCAACACGGCGGCGATCCAGATCGCCCGGCTCGTGGGGGCGCGGCCCATCTACGTCGTCGGTTCGTCGGCGGCCAAGCTGGCCCAGGCGCGCGCCCTGGGAGCCGACGAGGTCATCAACCGCGCCGAGGTAGACTGGGGGCGCGAGATGTATCGCCTGACGGCGCGGCAGGGAGTCGATGTCGTCGTCGATAACGTTGGCGCGGCCACCTTCGCCCAATCGCTGCGGGCCTTGCGGCGCGGCGGCCGGCTGCTCACGGTCGGCAACTCCAGCGGCCCACGCTTTGAACTCGACAACCGCTACCTCTTCGCCAAACACCTGACCATCATCGGCAGCACGATGGGTACGAGCGCAGACTACGAGAAGGTCATGGGGCTGATCTTCGCCGGGCGGCTGCGGCCGGTCATCGACACGGTCTACCAGCTGCGCGATGCCACAACCGCCCTGACGCGCCTGCGCGACGGCGACGTGATGGGCAAGCTCGTCCTGCGCATCCCGCCGGCCGACGCCGAGGAGAGCAGCGAGGCGGGCTGACGCGCCCCAGCGCCGAGAGCAGGAAGTGGGCATGACCGAACTGACCAGCCACATCAACCCCAATAGCGACGAATATCGCGCCAACTTCGCCGCCAACAGAGCTTTGGCCGAAGAGTTGGCCGAGCGCCAGCGCCAGGCGGCGACAGACCGGCCGCCCCGCGTCATCGAGCTACAACGCCTGCGCGGCAAGCTGCTGGCCCACGAGCGCATCGACGCCCTGCTCGACCCCGGCAGCCCCTTCCTGGAACTGTCGCCGCTGGCCGCGTGGGACATGTACGACGGCGAAGCCCCCGGCGCGGGCATCGTCACCGGCATCGGCCGCGTCGCCGGCGTCGATTGCATGATCATCGCCAACGACCCGACGGTCAAAGGCGGCACCTACTTCCCGGAGACAGTCAAAAAGCACCTACGCGCCCAAACCATCGCCGCGGAGAACTGCCTGACGACCATCTACCTCGTCGATTCCGGCGGCGCGTTCCTACACCTCCAGGCCGACGTCTTCCCCGACCGCGACCACTTCGGCCGCATCTTCTACAACATCGCCCGCATGTCGGCCCGCGGCGTCACCCAGATCGCCGCCGTGCTCGGCTCGTGTACCGCCGGCGGGGCCTACATCCCGGCTATGGCCGACGAGACGGTCATCGTCAAGGGCAACGGCACGATCTTCCTGGCCGGGCCGCCGCTGGTAAAGGCGGCCACGGGCGAGGAGGTCTCGGCCGAAGACCTGGGCGGCGGCGACGTTCACACGCGCATCAGCGGCGTGGCCGACCACCTGGCCGAGACAGAGGCCGAGGCGCTCGACAAGGTGCGCGAGATCGTCGCCCACCTGGCCCCCCACCAGGCCATGCAGCCGCGCGCCGTACCCCTGCCGGCGCAGGCCCCGGAGGAGCCGCTCTACCCGGCCGAGGAGCTATACGGCATCATCCCCGCCGACGCACGCCACACCTACGACGTACGCGAGATCATCGCCCGGCTGGTGGACGGCTCGCGCCTGACCGAGTTCAAGGCCCGCTATGGCCCGACCGTCGTCTGCGGCTTCGCCCACATCCTGGGCATCCCCGTCGGCATCGTCGCCAACAACGGTCTGCTGTTCAGCGAATCGTCACTCAAGGCGACGCACTTCATCCAACTCTGCGGCCAGCGCGGCACGCCGCTGCTGTTCATGCAAAACATCGCCGGCTTTATGGTCGGCCGACAATACGAGAACGAAGGCATCGCCAAGCATGGGGCCAAGATGGTCATGGCCGTCAGCAACGTCAACGTGCCGCGCATCACCCTGCTCCACGGCGTCAGCCACGGCGCGGGCAACTACGGCATGAGCGGCCGGGCCTATGACCCCCGCTTCCTCTTCTCCTGGCCCAACAGCCGCATCAGCGTCATGAGCGGCGACGCCGCCGCCGACACGCTCTGGACGGTGGGCAAGCGGCAGGTGTTCCACCAGATGGACGAGCCGACCGCCAGCGAGATCGCCGCCGCCGAGGAGAAATTCAAGCGCCCCATCCTCGACCAGTATGCCCGCGAGAGCAGCCCCTATTACGCCACCGCCCGCCTGTGGGACGACGGCATCCTCGACCCGGTCAAGACCCGCGCGGCGCTGGCGCTGGCCTTCGCCGCGGCCGGCCACGCGCCTCTGCCGCCCGGCGGCTATGGCACCTTCCGCATGTAGGTCACGCCCATGCCCGTTCTGCGCCTGCCCACCCACGACCACCTGGCCTACATCGACACCGGCCCGGCCGACGGCCCGCCGTTGCTACTCATCCACGGCTTCACCGGCACGGCTACGGGCGACCTGGGCGGCCTGATCGCCGAGTTCACCCCGCGCCACCGCGTCCTCGCGCCCGACCTGCGCGGCTATGGCCAGAGCCGCCCGCCCAACCGCGACTTCCCGCCCGACTTCTACCAGCGCGACGCCGCCGACATGGCCGCGCTACTCGACGCGGTGCGACCCGGCCCGGTCGTCGTTCTGGGCTTCAGCGACGGGGCTGAGGTGTCGTTGTTGTTGGCCGCGGCGCGGCCCGATCTGGTGCGCGGCGTCGTCGCCTGGGGCGTGTCCGGCGTCATCTCGCCGGAGGAACTGACCGGGGTGGCCAATTGGCTACCCGTCTCGGCCTGGGGGCCGGAGCGCGACAAGTGGAAGCGGCAGATCATCACTCGCCACGGCGCGGAGCAGTTCCCGGCCATGGTCGAGGGTTGGGTGGCGGCGGCGCGGGCCATTGCCGCCGCGGGCGGCAACATCTGCTATGAGCAGGCGGCCGGCATCACCTGCCCGGTGCTGCTGCTCAACGGCGACGGCGAAGAAGGCAACACCCCGCGCGACGTCCGCCTGCTGGCGGCGCGCATCCCCGGCGCGCGGCTGGAGTTCGTCCCCAACTGCGGTCACGGCATCCACCGCGACCGGCCCGACGTGCTACTGGCGCGGATTCGCGCCTTCCTGGCCGAGCACTACTGAGCGCAGACATGATCGCTGGGGCACGGCAGCGGCCCGTCGAAGCCCAGTGGCGGCTGCGTCGCCGCGCCCGCGCCGGCCGTCACGCGGCCGTCGAAGAGGACGAACGTCGCCCCGGTTGTCTCGCCGATCAGGCGCACGGTCAGAGCATGCTCCCCCGGCGCGACCGGCAGTTCGTGGAAGAATTGCGCCTTGTCCTCCCTGTCCAGCCCCACCAATTCCTCGGCGGTGAAGCTGCGTCGCAGCGCCTCCTGGCCATCAACCAGCACTTCCAGCCGGTAAGCACTGTCAGCCGCCTGCCCGGCCACGAGATTGCCGAAAGCCGCGCCGAGATCGCCGCTGACGAGTTGCACGACGGCCGGCTGGTCGGGATAGGGGCGCAGGGGCAGGTCGGTCAGCAGGATTTGCAGTAGCAGCGCCACAGCCAGCAGCGCCAGCGCCGGGCCGAAGTGGCGCAGCGAAAACGTCCTTCCCATGCCGCGCGTGGCGGCATAGTCGGGCGCGCCGCTTTCGGTCGCCGGCACGGGCGCGCTGAGGCCCTGGGCGAAGGCGTCGGGTGGCAGATAGGCGGCCGTCACCGGCGCGTCGATGTAGGGCTTGCGCAGCCGCGGCAAGCGCTGGCGCGTCAGGCGCTGCTCGGCCCAGGTGTTGCCCTCGCGGTTGGCGCAATCCTCCGGCGGGCAGCCGACGACGCTGACGCCGGCCGCGCCCGCCTCCAGCGCCCGGCT
>JAIBAS010000225.1 GCA_019695075.1 Promineifilum sp.
GTGGGTGGCCTTGCCGCCCGGCGCGGCGGCCAGGTCGAGAACAAGCTCGCCCGGCCGGGGCGACAGGACAGCCGCCGCGGTCATGGCCGACGGGTCTTGCAGGTAGTAGAGGCCGGCGTCGTGGTGGGGGTGGCGGCCGGGGCGGCTGTCGCCGGTCACGACAAAGGCCGCCGGCTCCCACGCCCCGACCGGCGCAAGCGAGAACGGCGCGAGGCTGGTAAAATCCGCTGGCGCGATCTTGAGCGTATTGACGCGCAGTCCGACGGTTGGCGGCCGGTCGTAGGCGGCCAGAAAGGCGTCGAATTCGCCCGCGGGCAGCAGGGCGCGCATCTTGGCCAGGAAATCCGGCGGGGGCGCGGTCTGTGGCTGCGGCTGTCGCTTCATGTGGTGGGTGAATCGAGTGAGTAATGACGGATGACGGAATGACTGAGCCAATCGGCGACGCTGCGCCGCCCGGCAAGGTTCTGCCTTTACCCCACGGGAAGCTGCCGCTGCCGGCCTTCCTGCCCGACGGGACGCAGGGCGTCGTGCGCGCCGTCTCGGCCGACGATCTGGAGGCTGCCGGCGTCCGCGCCGTGCAGATGAACGTCTATCACCTGATGCAGCGGCCGGGCACGTCAACCATCCAGGCCCTCGGCGGGCTGCACCGGCTGGCCGGCTGGCCAGGCCCTATCTTCACCGACTCCGGCGGCTTCCAAGTATACTCGCTCATCCGGCAGAACCCCAAGAGCGGCAGCATCACCGACCGGGGGGCCGTCTTCCGGCCGGGCGGCGACCGCAAATACCAGTTGACGCCGGAGAAGAGCATCCAACTCCAGTTCGCCTATGGCTCGGACATGCTCATCTGCCTCGACGACTGCACCGGCCCCGACGACCCGCCGGCGACGCAGGCCGAATCGGTGCGGCGGACGGTGCGCTGGGCGGCCGAGTGCCAGCGCACGTATCTGCGGCTGGTGGAGCAGAAGCGGTTGGGCGAGGCCGAGCGGCCGCGGCTGATGGCTGTGGTACAGGGCGGGCTGTCGCGCGAGTTGCGGCGCGAGTGCGCCGAGGCGCTGTTGGCCATCGGCTTCGACGCCTACGGCTACGGCGGCTGGCCGCTCGATAGCGAGGGGCAACTGCTGACCGACATGCTGGCCACGGTGCGCGAACTCATCCCGCCTCAGTTTCCGGTGCATGCCCTCGGCGTCGGCCACCCGCCCAGCGTCGCCGCCTGCGTGGGGCTGGGCTACGAGCTGTTCGACAGCACCATGCCCACCCGCGACGCCCGCCACGGCCGGCTGTACGTCTTCCGGCGCGACCCGGCCGCGGCCCCCCTCGTTGGCGCGGACTGGTTCGGCTACGTCTACCCCGGCGACGACAAGCACGTCAAGGCGGCCGGGCCGCCCTCGCCGTTCTGCGACTGTCCCACCTGCCGCCGTTATAGCCTCGGCTATCTGCACCACCTCTTCAAGATCAACGACACACTCTACTTCCGCCTGGCGACAGTCCACAACCTACGCTTCATGACCATGCTCATGGAACACCTGCGCTGACCGTGGCGCGATTCTCCCGAATCGCCCGCGTGGCGCGATTCTCCCGAATCGCGGGCCACGGGCGCAACTGTTTTGTCCCACCTGCGTATTGTGTCTTGAGAGGTTCGCAGAGAACGACAACAAGTTCGGGCGGCGACTGGCGCGGCCCGCGGGAGTTATAGACGGTGAAAGAAGTGAGCGAGTACAAGCAATTGCGCCGGCAAAACGGCATGGTTGGCGGCGTTTGTGGCGGTCTGGCCGCGTTCTTCGGCATCAGCGCCTTCTGGTTCCGCCTGCTGTTCCTGATCCTGTTGCTACCGGGCGGCGTGCCGGGCTTGCTGCCCTACGTGCTGCTGTGGATCATTATCCCCAAAGCGTAACGGGTCGCGAGAATGAGTCAGCGGCCGGTCGGTCGGGGCGGGCGACGAATGTCGCCCCGCCCCGACCGGCCGGCTTTTGCATTCTAGGGAGTGTAGGGCCAGCGATAGCCGGCGGGCATGTCGATGAACTGTGGCAGCGAATCGTCGTCGGCGCGTAGTCACGCCGCAGGGAGGCAAATCTTGCAGCGTCGCGGCGCGGATTAGCCGCCCTCTCGCGGCGCGCGCCACGCCGGCGACTTATGCACGTGGACGACCTGCCACGCGCCGTCGCGCCGCACCAGCACGCGGCTCTCGTTGTGGAGCGTGTGGCGGATGCCCGTCTCGCCAGCGACGGTCAGCATGAAGGTGTAGCTGACGATGGCCGTGTCGCCATAGAGTTGCAGGCGCGGCTCCAGCAGATCATAGCGATAGTCCGCGCCCGTGCCCGCCCAACTGTGGTCGATCATGAAGAAGTGGAAGTCCAGCCCGTCCTGCCGGTGCGGGGCGACGAACCACTCGTAGAGCGACAGGTCGTCGCCGGTCGTCGCCCGGTAGGTTTCCACGTCGCGGCTGAAGATGCTGCGTAAGTGCCGGTCGAGGAAGGCCCAAATCTCCTGTTCGGTAGTCATGTGCTGTCTCCTGAGTGAAGTAGGAGGAATCTAGCCCAAGTGGGCCGGGGAGGCCACGGGTTGCGCAGCGCTCACGCAAAGCGCTCACGCCAAGGCGCTAAGGGGCAAAGACGCAAAGAAGAGAAGAAAAGCTCACGCCAAGAACGCCAAGACGCAAAGAAGAAAGATTCTTCTTTGCGTCTCTGCGTCTTTGCGTGAGATCTTGCTGCCTTGCGTTCTTGGCGTGAGATTTTACTGCCCCGGTAATGGTCCCGACGGGCGGATTCGCCGGGCCGCCGCTCGCCGCTACAATTGACGCCATGAGACGGCTCGGGTTCTCGCGGCCGGCGGGGGTGCTGGTGCTGCTGGGCGGCCTGGTGGTGACCATCGCCGCCTG
>JAIBAS010000075.1 GCA_019695075.1 Promineifilum sp.
GCACAGTTCGGCGGCGACTTCGACGGGCGTGGCCGCGGAGGTCTCGGCCGACAGCGCCGCGGCCACGGCCACGGCGCGGCCGGTGTGGCGCGTGCGGGCGCGCAGCCAGACAGTATCGCCGCCGGCCTTACCTTCATCCTCCAGCCGCAGGTGGAGCAAGTCCTGGTTGGCCACGTGGCCGTCGATGCCGGCGCGGACGGCCACGGCGCAGGGGTGAGAAACGGCCGTGACCAGCAGGCGAATGGCGGCTACGTGGGCGCGCGAGTAGGCGATGAAGCGCTCGAAGTGCAGATCGATCGTCTTGCCGTTGGGCGCTTGCCAGAGCACGTCGCGCCGCAGGACGCCGCCGCGCAGGTCGGCGTAGCGCCGGAAGCTGAGCACGCGCCCCTGATCCAGGCGGAAAGCGTCGCCGTCGATGGTGATGTGCAGCCGTAGCCAGTTGGGCAGGTTGACAAGCTCGGTGAAGACGATGGGCATGTCGTCCCACAGGCCGTGGGCCATCGTCAGGGTCGATTCGCCGGGGTAGCCCTCCTCGAAGGTGCCGCGCGTGGCGAACGTGCCGTTGCCGAGAGTGAAGATGGTTTCGGTATGATGCTGTGCGGTCGGGTCGAAGGCGCTCTCGACGATGTGGCGCGTCGGGTCGAAGGCGACGGCCGCGGCCAGCTCGTCGAGAGCCAGGTCGCGCAGGTCGTCGCGGCGGGTGACGCGGCTGTGGCGCAGCAGGCCGGCGAAGCGCTCGGTCGGGCCGAGGGCCAGCACGGGCATGCCCGCGACCAGCCCGGCGCTGACGCCCGCGGCGGCATCCTCGACCACCAGGCAGTCAGCCGCGGGCAGCCCCAGGGCCGCGGCGGCAAAGCGGAACAGGTCGGGGTGGGGCTTGTTGCGCTCGACGCTGTAGCCGTCGGCCACGGCGGCCAGCCGCCCGGCAATGCCCAGCCGCTCCAGCACCGGCCGGGCGTTCTTGCTGGCCGAGGCGATGGCGTAGGGGATGGCGGCGGCATCGAGGGCATCCAACAGGGCCGCCACGCCGGGCAACAGGTCGTCCGGGCCGATGCGGTCGAGGGCCTGCTCGTAGTAGCGCTGCTTGCGGGCCATCATCGCCTGCATGCGCTCTTCAGTCTCCGGCCGGCCGCCCAGGACAACTAGCAGCGACTCGCGCCGGGTGACGCCACGGCAGCGCTCGTTGGCCTCGCGGCCGAAGGGCAGCCCTTCCTCGTCGGCCAGCTGTTGCCAGGCCAGGTAGTGGTACTCGGCCGTGTCGGTGATGACGCCGTCGAGGTCGAAGATCAGGGCGCGTGGTAGAGGGGCCATCGCAGCGGGCCGGTCGGCGGTGGTCATATCTGGCTCGATCTCCTGATGATGAGTTTCGGGGCCAGCATGACGCCCGTGGCGTCGGCCGGCTCGCCGCGAATCTGGCCCAGCAGCAGCTCCACCAGGCGGCGGCCCACCTCGGCGATGGGCTGGCGCACGGAGGTCAGCGGCGGGTGCAGGAATTGGGCCAGGCTGCTGTCGTCGTAACCGGTCACGGCCAGGTCGCGGCCGACCTGTAGCCCGGCGGCGGCGGCGGCGTTCATGACGCCGACGGCGATGATGTCGCTGACACAGGCCACGGCCGTCGGGCGGCGCTCGGCCGGCAGCGTCAGCCAGTGAGACAGCCCAGCCACGCCTGTCTGGATCGAGTTTTCGCCGCGGAAGAGCCACGCCGGGTCGGGTTCGATGCCGGCGGCGCGCAAGCCGGCGGCATAGCCGCTCTCGCGGTGCGACCCGGCTTTGGAGCCTTCGGGCCAGGTGATCAGACCGATGCGTTTGTGCCCGCCGGCGACGAGATGGGCCACGACCTGGGCGATGCCGTCGCCGCCATCGACGTCAACCCAGGCGAAGCGCCACTCGTCGTTGGCCCGGCCGAAGCTGGCAAAGGGGATGCCGCGGTCGATCAGGTAGGCGATGCGCGGGTCGTTGTCGTTGGTGTTGGCCACCAGGAAGCCGCTGACCTGGCCGCGGCGGTAGAGGTCTTCGTAGACGGCCGTGTCGGTGCGCGTGCCGGCGACGAAGGTCAGCAGGTGATAGCCGGTTGCTTCCAGGCTGAGGATGGCCGAATAGAGAAACTGGTCGAGCACGGGGTGGGAGGCCACGCCGGCGGGGTCGTCGAAGCCGTAGCCGATCAGATTGGTCGATTGGGTGCGCAGGTTGCGGGCGCTGATGTTGGGGCGGTAGCCCAGCTCATGCACGGCGGCCAGAACGCGCTCGCGGGTTTCCGGGGGGATACTGTTGCCGGGAGTGTCGTTGAGGATGAAGGAAACCGTCGTCTGGGAGACGCCGGCCAGGCGCGCGACATCGCTCATGGAAGGGCGACGATTGCTCCGCGGCTCATCGGTCATAGGACAGACGAACTCCTCTTCGCGCGACAGACGACCCAACAGCTAACTCGTAGCGGCGGAAAAGCCGACGACGAATTACTTAGTAAATGGTATTAGTAATTCGTATTAGTAGTGTAATGGGAACGGGTCTCTCTGTCAATAGGCAGTTAGTCCATAGCGCGGCCGTCGCCCAGCCGTAGCGTAGCCTGTTAGGCTGCCGTCGCGCCCGTCCCCCAGCCTGACAGGCTGCGCTACAACGGGCCGTAGCGCAGCCTGTTAGGCTGCCGCCGCGCTCGTCCTCCAGCCTGACAGGCTGGGCTACAGCGGGCCGTAGCGCAGCCTGTTAGGCTGCCGCCGCGCTCGTCCTCCAGCCTGACAGGCTGGGCTACAGCGGGCCGTAGCGCAGCCTGTTAGGCTGCCGCCGCGCCCGTCCTCCAGCCTGACAGGCTGGGCTACAACGGGCCGTAGCGCAGCCTGTTAGGCTGCCGCCGCGCCCGTCCCCCAGCCTGACAGGCTGG
>JAIBAS010000589.1 GCA_019695075.1 Promineifilum sp.
GTTCGCCCGCGGCGGCGCTCGTCGCCTCGGCCGCCAGGGTCGGGTCGGCGATCAGCCCCTCAATCGTGGCCGTCATGCTCTCCGGGGAGTCAGGGGCGGGGCCTTCGGCGGTGGCCGCAGTGGCTGCGGTGGCCGCAGTGGCTGCGGTGGCCGCAGTGGCTGCGCCGTTCTCCTCGCCGCCGGCGGGAAGGGGGGTAGCCGTGTCCCCTTCCAGGGCGACCGCGCTGATGGCGCGGCTGGTCGCTTCGCTGTTCATGGCCGCGATGGTTTCGGTGACGGCGGCGTTGGTGGCCAGGATGACCGCGTTCTGCGTCTCGATGGCGGCGACCTCAGCCGCGCGTCCATCGGCGCGACCGAGCAGCAAGTAGCCCACGGCAAACAACGACAAGAGCAACAACGTGCCGGTCAGCAGCGCCGCCAGCACCAGGAAGCCGCGGCTGCCGTCCTCGACTGGCGCGCCCGGGTTTGTGTTGTCAACCTCGTTGTTGTTGACGACGGAATCATCTGCACTCATAATGCCCGCTCCTGAACAATGGCGCGCCCAGGACAGCCGCCGCGCGCCCATGACCGTGTGTTGCCGTCTTGCCACCGCGGTCAACTTGACGTAACATAACGTGACTGTCAGTATAACATGTTTGGCAAGGGGTGTAAAGCAGACACCATGCGCGTCAAAGTGATCCTCAATCCACGTTCGGGCCAGGGGCGGGCACGCGAGCAGAGCGGCATGATCGACGCCCTGGGACATCGCTATGGCGACCTCGACATCGTGCCCACGCAGCGGCCGGGCCATGCCGCGGAACTGGCCGCCGCCGCCGCCGGCGAGGGGTATGAAATGGTGGCCGCGGCCGGCGGCGATGGCACCGTTCACGAGGTCATCTGTGGCCTGGTCGGCGACGGCGACCGGGCCGCGCTGCCGCTGGGCATCATCCCCATCGGCTCCGGCAACGACCTGGCCTATGGGCTGGGCATCCGCGAGAAGCCGGAGGAGGCCGTGCAGCGCGTCTTCACCGGCACGCGGCGGGCAATTGACCTTGGCCGGGTGGTGGACGACCGCGGACGCAGCGCCGTCTTCCACAACAACCTCGGCATCGGCTTCGACGCCATCGTCGTCATGCGCACCGAGACGATCAGCCGCATCCAGGGCTTCCTGATGTACCTGACGGCCGTGCTGCAAACCATTGCCTTCTACTACGAGACGCCCTACATGGAGATGACCTTCGATGGCCAGCCGGTCAATCAGCGGGCGCTGTTCCTCTATGCCGGCGTTGGCCCGCGCGGCGGCGGCGGCTTTCTCATGACTCCCGACGCCCGCTGGGACGACGACCGCATCGACACCTGTCTGTGCAACCCGGTCGGCCGCCTGACCATGCTCGCCATGTTGACCCGCGTCATGAAGGGCACGCACGTCACCTCCCCCCACGTCACCATGCGCCGCAACCACACCATCACCGCCCGGTCGTCGTCGCCGATGCCCATCTACGTGGACGGCGAGATGTTCGCCTACCCGCGCGACAACGTGCATGCGATCACCATTACCAGCGTACCGGCCGCCGTCGAAGTGATGGTCTGAGAGGCGAAGCTATGCGAACGCTTGAACAGGCATTGCTGGATCACGATCTCATTGTCCTGCGCGTCATCGCCGAATGGCTGGACCTTGACCTGACCGGGGCCGACAAGGCGCAATCGGTCAAGCAACTGGCGGCAGCGCTGACTGCGGTAGACCTGGCCGAGGAGATCGAGGGCCTGGAGCCGGAAGAGGCCGAGGCGCTGGCCGCGCTGGTGCGCGAGGGTGGGCGCGCGCCCGTGGCCGTCTTCAGCCGCACGCACGGCGAGGTGCGGGCGATGGGGCCGGGACGGCTGGAGCGCGAGGAGCCGTGGCTCGACCCCATCAGCCCGGCCGAGGCGCTGTGGTATCGCGGCTTCCTCTACCGCGGCTTCGACCAGACGAACGAGGGGCTGCTGGAGTTCTACTACGTGCCCCCGGAGCTGCTGGCCAGGCTCCAGCCGTCGTCGGCGGTCACGGTTGTCCGCGAGACGGCCGCCGCGCCCACCCTAGCGCCCATCGACCCGCCGGAGGGCGCGCGCCCGCCTGTCGACGACGCCGTGGACGACCTGACGACGCTGCTGGCTCTGGCCCAGCGCACCGGCCTTCAATCCGACCGCTTGCCCGACCTGCGCGGCCTGCTGATGAATCCCGACCGCGACCGGCGCTCGCTGCTGCTGACGTTGGCCACGGAGATGTCGCTGCTGCGGCGCGTGGAGGAGCGGCTGCGGCCGACGCGCGCGGCCATCGACTGGCTCCAGCACAGCCGTGAGGCCCAGTTGCGCGCTCTGGTCGATGCCTGGAGCCGCAGCGTCTGGAACGAACTGCGCCACACGCCGGGGCTGGTGGCCGAGGGCGAGGGCTGGGCCAACGACCCGCTGCTGGCCCGGACGGCGCTGATGGACGTGCTGCCGGCCGACGACCACTGGTATCGCGTGGCCGACGTCGTCGCCGTCATTCGCGGCCAGGCCCCCGACTTCCAACGGCCGGACGGCAACTACGACACCTGGTATTTGCGCGACGCCGAGACGCGCGAATACCTGAGCGGCTTTGAGGCCTGGGAGCGCGTCGAGGGGCGGCTGCTGCCCTTTCTCATCCAGGGGCCGCTCTACTGGCTGGGCATGGTCGAGCTGTCGGCGACGACCGACCCGGCGCTGGCGGCCTACCGGCTGGCTCCGCGGGCGCTGGCCTGGCTGGGCGACGAGCCGCCGCCGGCCGACGAGGTGCGCGTGCCGCTCATTGTCCAGCCGGAGGGCGTGCTGCTGGTGCCCCACAACGCCAGCCGCCTCGATCGCTTCCGCGCGGCGCGCATCGCCGACCCAGAGC
>JAIBAS010000396.1 GCA_019695075.1 Promineifilum sp.
TCGCCGCGATTGGTGTACTGGTCGTGGCCCTGCTGGCCGTGCTCTACTGGCAGCTCAACCGGCGCAGCGCGCTCGCCCAGGCGCGGCTGACGACCGAAGTGGCGGCCAGCCACGCCACCATCCTCGCCGCCGCCCAGCGCGGCGACGGCGAGCTGTTCGTCAGCTTCCTCTCCGGCCGCGACGCCGCCTGGTCGCGCGCCCAGGAGCGGCTGGTGCGCGGCGGCGGCTTTATCGACCGGGCGGCCTTTGACCTGCACTGGACGCCGGCCGCGCCCGTCTCCCCGACGGTGACGCTGTCCCCCGACCTGCGCGCCGCCGAACTGACCGCGCCGCAGGCCTACGTCGTCGCTATCGGCAACGGTCTGACCGAGACCATCACCTTGCAGCAGACGGCCATCTATCGCCAGGGGCCAGACCGCTGGCTCTACTCGCCGCCCGAAGAGGGCTTCTGGGGCCAGGCCCAGGCGATGGGCAACCGCTACGTCCGCGTCCACTACCCCGCCCGCGACGCCGACATCGTCGAGCCGCTGGCGCGCGACATGGACGCGGCGCTGGCCGAGTTGTGCCGGTTGGTCGGCGAGCTTTGCGCCGGCAACATCTTCATCGACCTGACCTTTTCGACCGATCCGGCCGCGCTCAGCGAATACCGCACGCCGCAAGACACCTGGGCCGGCGGCAGCAAGCTGGTGCTGCCAACGCCGACGCTCTTCGGCCGGCCGGCCGACGACGCCGCTTACCGCGCCCTCAGCCGCGCCTACACCAGCCGCGTCGTCAGCGCCGCGGCGGCCAATCTGGCCGGGTGGGCGTGCTGCGACAGGGTCGTTTTCTACGGCGCGTTGCGCGACACCCTGCTGAGCCAGTTAGGTCTGCGGCCCGCGCCGGTCGGGGCGGCCGACTATGGCCTGCTGACCCGCCAACCGGATGGGCTGGCGGTGGTCGAGAGCCTCTGGCGGCACAACCAGGCCACGGCCGAGGAGCGCCGCGCCGTGGCCACGGTCGTTGATTTCCTCGTTGACCACAGCGACATCTCCATCGTCGAGATGCAGCGCTTCCTGCTGGAGCGACCGGACGAGAGCTATTGGGGCTGGGTGGCCCGCGTGACCGGCGGCGCTTACGGTTCGCAGGCGGACTTCGAGCGCGACCTGTTGCGCTACGCCGGCGAGCACGGGGCCGAGGGCACGCTTCATTGACAACCTGCTGACGCTAACCCTGTCCGACGCGGCCTGGCGGCCCTATGGGCGCGGCCCGCGCTGTGGGCAGTGGCAAAGGACGCACAAGAGCCATGCGGTCTAACTTCGATTGGCAAACCGAGGACGATGACCGGCGCGAACACAGCGGTTGGGACGAGCCGGCCGAGACGCGGCCGGCCGCCCCCCGCCGCCGGCCGCCGTGGCGCTTGCTGGGGTTGATCGGCGGGCTGCTGCTGGCCGTCGGCGCGCTCATCTGGTGGCGCGTCGATAAGCGCATCGAGGCAACGACACAGGCGATGCGCACCGATGTTGTCGCCAGCCACAACCTCGTCCAGCGGGCCGTGGCCGACGGCGATGCCGAGGTCTTTCGCGCCTCCCTGTCCGGCCGCGACCCGGCCTGGACAGAGGGCACGCTGGCCGTCTTCGAGAGCGGCCTGTTCGCCGACCGCGCCCCGTTTGGGCTGTCGCCCGTCGCCGGGTCGCTGCCGGTCGTGCTGCCCGCGCCCGACGAGGAGGCCGCCGCCGACCAACGCCCGGCGGCCATCGAGCTATCGGCTGACCTCAACCAGGCCATCGTCACCGTCGATCAGCCCTACCGCGGCGACGACGGCAGCACCGTCCTGCTGCAACAGACGACCATCTTCCGGCGCGGCGACCGGCGCTGGCTGCTGGCCCCGCCGCTGGGCGACTTCTGGGGCGAGTGGCAGACGCACGAGGGCGACTACCTGAATCTCATTTACCCCGGGCGCGATGCCGTCATCGCCGAGCAGCTGGCCGTTGACTTCGACGCCGCCATCGCCGGCATGTGCGCCACGCTGGCGGACATCGACTGTTCGGCCGACCTCTTCCTGACAGTGCGCCTGGACACAGAGCCGCAGACGCTGGCCGATCTGTCACAACCCATCGGCGCGTTGCGGCGGGCGCGCCAGAACGGCAACATCCTGGAGTTGCCGGCGCCGTCGCTGGTCGGCCTGCCGGCGGGCGACGAGGGCGAGCGCAAAGCCGCCTACGCCGCCCTGCGCGACGGCTACACCCGCCACGTCCTCGGCGCGGCCATCGCCCAGGCGGTGTCGTGGCGCTGCTGCGATGCCTCGCTGCTGTTCTCGATGCTGCTGCAATACCAGTTGAGCGATCTCGGCCTCGTGGCCGCGCCGCCGGTCGGCCCGGACGACTACCGCCGCGTGCTGGATAACAGCATCCCCATGCGGCGGCTCAATCTGTTGACCAACGAGCGTCTGCCGGAGGAGATTGAAGAAAGTCGGCTATGGCTGGCGCGCCTGGCCGTCGATTTCCTGCTGCAATCCGGCGACCTCTCCGCCGCCGACTTGCAGCGGCGGCTGACCAACCTGCGCAGCTTCGACCAGTTCGCCCAACGCGCGCTGGAAGACGGCGCCGGCGGCCGGCCCGTGCCCGTCGACCTGACCCAGGCCCTGTGGCTCTACGCCCTCCAACGCAGCGCCGGGGCCGAGACGGAAGCGCCCCTGCCCGACGAGACGCTCTATCTGGTCTGCACCGCGCCGGGCGAGTCGGAAGCGCCGGAGACATCACAACTGCTGCGCTATGCGCCCGCCACCGACAGTTGGAAAAACATCTACAGCATGCAGGGCTTCATCTGGATGACGCCGCTACCGGATCGGGAGACAATGCTGTTGCAAGAGTTCGTCGCGGACACAGAGACGTGGCGAACCCGCTTCTGGCGCGACGGCGAGGTTGCCGAGGCCTACCGCAACGACCTGGCCGGCTCAGCCGCCTCCCTGGGCCAGACCGATCCGACGGGCACGCAACTCCTCATCTACCACTACAACCCGGAGAATAAACAGACGCACGCCCTCGCCGTCGATCTGACCAGCTGCTCGGGTCGGTGCGCGGTTCAGGCCTTGCCGGGTCTGCCCACCTGGTCGCCGGACGGCCATTGGGCGCTCTATCTGGGCGACGGCAACGGCTATCCCACGCAGCAACTCGTGGCCAACGACCGCCACATCCTCCTGGACACGACCGATCCGTTCAGCGTGGATCGCCTCACCCTGGTCAACCAGGATGACCCGGCCGTGTCTGCCACCAATCTGGGCCGCGGCTATGCGCCCTTCTGGCTCGACGAACGCACCTTTGGCTTCATCCGCCAACTGGACGACGTGCCCGCCAGCCGCGCCGACGAGGCAATCGTCATCGCCACCATCGACGACCCCAATCCGCAGACGCTCATCCTGGGCGCAGACCTCTATCAATTCCTGCCCGATGACCAGCAGATGCGGCAAATGGACCTGGCCTACGTCGCCGCCAACCCGCGCCAACCGGATAGGCTGTTCATCGTCGCCCGGGATCAGGTCGGCGAGGATGCCTACGTCTTCCTCTACGACCGGACAACGGGGCGAAGCGAGTTGCGCCTGACGCTGGGGGCCGACTACAACCACTCGCTGGGCTTCTCGCCCGACGGCCGCTACCTGGTCATGACGGGCGTCGGCTACACCAGCAATAGCGACGCCCGCGACCTGGCTCCCCTGCTGCTGCACGATATCGACGCCAACCGGACGATCCCCCTGCTGGCCCGTTCGCCCTACTTCCTGCCGTCGGTCGTCTACGACTGGACGCCGGACGGCCGGCTGGTCGTCGCCCTGGATGACAACCTGCTCGGCGTGGTGATTCCCGACACCGGCCAGGTGCGGTTGCTGCGCCACAACGCCGGCGCGTGTACGTCGGTGGCCTGGCTGGATGAGTAGGTCGCTTGACTTGGCCCGCGCCGATCACTAGAATCCCAATGCTCGACGGGTAAGCAATGACCAAGACCTATCATTTCTGGATCACCGGCTGTCAGATGAACTACGCCGACGCGCGGCGAGTGGCCACCGAACTGGAGAAGCTCGGCTATCAGCCCACGCCCCGCGCCGAGGACGCCGACGTGGTCGTGCTGGAGACGTGTACCGTCCGGCAGCAGTCAGAGGATAAGGCCTACCACAAGCTCCAGAGCCTGCGTCCGCTGAAGGCGCGCCGGCCGGACATGACCGTGGCCGTGATGGGCTGTGTCGTCGGCGTGCGCGGCAACGAGGCCCTGACGCAGCGCTTTCCCTTCGTCGATGTCTTCATGGAGCCATCGACCGACGGCCTGCCGCTGGTCAGCCATCTGACGCAGGATAGCGACTATGCCCTGGAGTTGGCGGAGACGGCGGCGCGACATGCGCTGATGGATGCTCAGGACGCCGGGGAGAGCGTGCCCGCCCCCCTGCCCCCCCGCTCCCCCGCCCCCCCGCTCTCCATCTCCGCCCCCGTGGCCGTCGTCTACGGCTGTTCCCATGCCTGCACCTTCTGCATCATCCCCCAGAAGCGCGGCCGCGAGCGCAGCCGGTCGGTGGGCGAGATCGTCGCCGAGGTGCGCGGGCTGGTCGCGCGGGGGGTCAAAGAGGTCGTCCTGCTGGGGCAGATCGTCGATCGCTACGGCACGGACGTCCCCGACGGCCCCGACCTGGCTGACCTGCTGCGCGTGGTCAACGACGTGGACGGGCTGGAGCGCATCCGCTTTCTGACCAGCCACCCCAACTACATGACCGATCGCATCCTGCGCGCCGTGGCCGATCTGCCCAAGGTCATGCCCCAGATCGAAGTGCCCATCCAGGCCGGCGATAACGACGTACTGGAGGCGATGAAGCGCGGCTACACGCGCGAGCAGTATCGCGAATTGGTGCAGCACGTCCGCGAGGTCATCCCCGACGCGGCCATCCACTGCGACGTGATCGTCGGCTTCCCTGGCGAGAGCGAGGCGCAGTTCATGGCCACCTACGACATCCTGGCCGAACTGCGGCTGGACAAGCTGCACCTGGCCCGCTATAGCCCGCGGCCGGGCACGGTCAGCGCCCGACGCATGGCCGACGACGTGCCCGACGAGGAAAAGCGCCGCCGCTTCCACCTGATCGAGGCGCTGCAGAAAGAGGTCTCGACGGAGAAGATGCGCCGCTACCTGGGGCAGACGGTCGAGGTGCTGGTCGAGGAGCGCGACAAAGGGCGCTGGCGCGGACGCACGCCCCACAACAAACTCGTCTTCTTCGACGACCCGCGCGACCTGCGCGGCCAGCTCGTGCGCGTCCAGGTGAGCCATACGGGGCCGTGGAGTATGTCGGGGACGACCGCCGACCGCCGACCGCCGACGGCCGAGTCCATTCCCTTGACGCTGGCGATGTAGAGGCCGGGAGGGGACGACGGACTGCGGGCCACAGACCACGGACAGCCGACCACCATTGGCCGAGTTGATGCTCTTGGCAGTGGCTAGACGGTGAAGAAACCCGCCTGGCTGGAAACGCTGCTAAGAGATGTCGTCAGGTCGTCGCCGTAGTTGACCATGTAGGCCACCTGGCCACCCCCACGCAAAAGCTGATAGAGCGGCCCGGCCGAGCGCGCGCCGTGGAACGACGCCGGGTTGACCAGGATGGTCACCACGCGCAGGCCGCGGCGGGCCAGTTGCCGCGCCGCCAGCGACCACTCCTCGCGGGTGATGGGCGTGACGACGATGAGCGTCGTGCCGCGCGGGAAGAGATGGCTCTCGGTGTGGAGCATATCTTGCAGCGGCACATCCCCCTCGGCCCGCAGCACGGCCAGCGTCTCCAGGATGCGGTTGAACTGGCGCTCGCCGCGGTCGGGTTGCAAGATCTCGTTCGACTGGCCGCAAGCCAGCATACCCACGGCCCGATCGCGCCGCAGGAAGTACTGCGCCACCGACGCGGCAATAGAAACGGTGTACTCCTCGGTCGATTCGGGCAGTTGGAATTCCTGCATCTTGAGCCAGCCGGGGATGTCGCCCGGCGGGGGCACGGCCGGCGTGGCCCCCTTGCGCGGCGTCACGTGGCCGAAGGCCGACATGTCGGGCACGACCCAGATGTCGGCCAATGGGTCCAGCTCGAACTCCTTGACCACCAGCCGGTCGCGCCGCGCCGTGCTGCGCCAGTGGATGCGGTTGAAGCTGTCGCCCGGCTCGTAGTCGCGCACGCCGGCGGCATTGGTGGTGATGTAGTGCGTGCGCCGGCGCAGCGCGTCGCCGCCGGGCAAGACGCCCAGCGGCAGGGCGAACTGGTGGATGGGGAAAGTCATCGGGAAGACGACGACGTTGCTGGTCGGCGTCAGCTCGCGCTCCAGCGGAAAGAGGCCGAAGGGGTCGCTAGTGCGCAAGCGGATGGGGCCGAGCTGGTAGCGGCCGCGCTGCTGGCAAATGGTCGTCACGCGCCAGCTATAGTTCTGCCGCCCGCCCAGCCCGTTGACGACGTGGCTGGAGTAGTGGTAGGGCAGCGTCGAGTAGTCATGCACCTCCAGCCACAGCTTGGGGATGACCGTCGTGTTGCGCACGCTGAAGCGCTCCTCCAGCGGCCGGCCCACCTGCGTCCGTCGCACGCGCGTCACGCGCGAAAGGTGAACGCCGTTGAGGTTGACCCAGGCCCAGACGAAGGACAGGATCAGCAACAGCCCCAGCAAATAGGCCAGCGTGAACAGCAGATCGCGGCCGGTGATCAGGCCGGCGATGAAGGACACGATGGCCAGGGCGAAAACGACCGTGCGCCGCTGCCCCAGGAAGCCGGTCATTAGACGCGCGCCCGTTGCCGCCCGACGTGCGCGCCGGGAACGGCCATGTTGTCCAGCAAATCCTGGACGATCTGCTCCGGCTCGATGTCCTTGATGCGCGCCGCCGGGCCGACGATGATGCGATGGCCCAGGGCCGGGCCGGCCAGGGCCTTCACGTCGTCGGGCAGCACGTAGTCGCGGCCCATCAGCGCCGCGCGCGCCTGCCCCAGCCGGTAAATGGCCAGCGCCCCGCGCGAACTGGAGCCGAGGTAAACGTCGGGGTGGTCGCGCGTCTGGCGCACCAGATTGACGATGTACTCCTTCACCAGCGGATCGACGTAGATATCCTTGACCGCCTCTTGCGCCGCCAGCAGTTCGTCCACGTCAACGACCTGTTGCAGGGCGTTGATCGGGTGGGTATGCTGCTGCCGGTCGAGCACCTCGATCTCCTCTTCCTTGCCGGGGTAGCCCAGACGAATGCGCAGCAAGAAGCGGTCGAGCTGGGCCTCCGGCAGCGGGAAGGTGCCTTCGTACTCGATGGGGTTCTGCGTGGCCAACACCATGAAGGGCACGTCGAGGGGGTAGGTGTGGCCATCGACCGTCACCTGCCGCTCCTCCATCGCCTCCAGCAGGGCCGATTGCGTCTTGGGCGTGGCCCGGTTGATCTCGTCCACGAGGACGATCTGAGCGTGGATGGGGCCAGGGCGGAACTCAAACTCGCGCGTGCCCTGGTTGAAGACGGACACGCCGGTCACGTCGCTGGGCAGCATGTCGGGCGTGAACTGGATGCGCTGGAACTTGCAGCCGACCGACTTGGACAGCGACTTGGCCAGCACGGTCTTGCCCACGCCGGGCACGTCTTCGATGAGGATGTGGCCCTGGCAGAGCAGGCCCAGGACCGTCAGTTGGACCGGCTGCCGCTTGCCGACTATGACCCGCTCGACGTTCTCGACGATGCGATTAGCAGTTGCCTGAATATCGGCCATCTAGTTGTCTCCTGGTAGGTAGGGATAGACCTGCGTGTCTGCCCCTTGTCGTCAAATCCCGGCGGGCCGTGCCCGGCCGCATGGCTGAGTAGTATAGCAGTGTGCGCCGGAAAAGGTATTATTTGGTGACATTTTGGGGTCAACCACGCAGACTAGAAAGTCTGCGTAAGACTATCGTAGCATAACGCGAACGCGCAACAGTCAAAAATAAAGCTCACTAGGAGTTAATTAAGCCACACCCAAAATCGCGCCAATCGGCTAGAGTTCCTCCTGGCACTGGAACGCAGAGCGACGGCCACCCGAAAGACCGAATGGCCCGAAAAACTGACCCTAAAACGCTCTGGCGGAAGTCCATCGCCGAAGGAGTGTAGTCTCTTATGAAGCGAATTGGCGCAATGCCCTTGTTTCTTGTGGCACTGGCGCTGCTCGTCGCCGCTTGTAGCCCCACCGGCGGCGCGCAGGAACCGGCCGCCACAAGCGCCCCGGCGACGACAACCGCGTCCGAGCCGACCGCGGCCCCCGCGGCGACCGAAGCGCCCGGCGCGGCCGAGGCGCCGATGACAACCGCCGAGTGCCCCACGGCGACCGACGACACCTACCTGCTGCGCAACCCGCAGCACGGCTACTGTCTGCTCTACCCCACCACCCACAAGGTCGAGCGGCCCAACGCCGATGAGGTCGATCTGGTCGTCGGCAGTCTGCTCAACGCCGGCGACCCGCGGGCCAACATCCGCGCCATGACCGGCGAGGGCCTGACGGCTGAAAGCTTTGCCGATGATCTGGTCGCCGGCTTCGAGGGCTTCGAGATCGCCCGCTCGGAGACGACCGTGGCCGGCCAGCCGGCGGTGGTGCTCGACGACGTGCCCGGGCAGGACATCAATCGGCAGGTCATCTTCACCCTCGATGGCCGGCTCTACCACATCTACTTCGCGCCCGTTGACCCGGCCAACACCACGCCGATCGACGACTTCATGGCCGTGATCCTCGACAGCTTCACGCCCATGCCCGTCAGCGAGACGCTGCTGCCCGAAGACGAATGTCTGGCGGCCAAGTCGGAGCAGACGGCCGTGCGCAGCGAGGCGTTCGGCTTCTGCGCCCTCGTGCCGGCCGATTTCACCTACGAGGAAGTCAGCGCCACCAATGTTAACCTCTACGTCGGCTCGATGATGGACGTGGCCTATCCCAAGCTTATGATCGAAGTGACCGAAGCGGGCGGGCAAACAGCAGCCGCGGCGGCCGACGCCCTGGTGGCGTCGATGCCCGACATGGATATCCAGCGCACCTTCGGCTACACGCTGGGCTATGAGCCGGCGGAGATGCTCGATGGCGTGCCGGGGCAAGACCTGGGGCGGTTGCTACTGGTCGTCCGCAACGACCGGCTCTACAAGCTGACGTTCGTGCCCGCCGACCCGACGCAGGCCGAGGTCTATGCGCAGATGGAAGAGCTGTTCAACATGGTCGTCCAGACCTGGCGCTTCCTGCCATAGGGCCGGCGCGGCCACCACCGGCCTATGAGGAGGGTTGTCCCGCGCGGGGCAGCCCTCCTTTGCGTTTCCCCGTCAAGGCCGCAGGCCGGCCGACAGGCAATCAGTGGCCTGACGGTGATCGGCCGGCCTCGTTTTCCGCTATACTGTTTTCATGAAGCTCAGCCACCGCTCCCTCCTACTTCTCCTCGTTTTGTTCCTGTCTGGCTGTACCCTTCTGTCGGGCGAGCGCGGCGGCGCGCCCGTGGCGTTGAGCGATGCGACGCTGCCGCCACCGCCGCAGCCCACCGCCAC
>JAIBAS010000014.1 GCA_019695075.1 Promineifilum sp.
CAGCCCACCGCCGCGCCCACCGAAGCCCCCACGGCCGAGCCAACCGCCACCGCCGCGACGACGCCGGAGGCGCTCTGCCCCGACCTGCCCCGCCCGGCGCTGATTATCAGCGTCGGCCCCGGCTTCGAGGCCCACAACCCGCTCTCCGGCGAGCGCTGCCCCCTGCCGCTGCCGGAGACGATGGGCTACCTCCAGCCCGGCGGCGACCGCCTCTATTTCGTCGCCTTCGACAGCGAGGCCAGCACCAACGTCGTCTCGCGCCTGGGGCCGGGCGGGGCCATCGAGCCGCTGGAGCCGACGCGCGCCACGGGCGATGTCTACTACCTGCTGCGCTTTGCCGTGGCCGCCGACGAGAGCCGCCTGGCCTGGAGCCGCATGGCGACGCAGCCCGACGCCGGGGCGATGGCCCTGCAGGGCAGTCTGTGGATCGGCGCGACCGACGGCAGCGCCGCTGTGCCCGTCTTCGAGAACCAACTCGGCGGCGAGTCGCGCATCGTCACGCCCCTGCGCTTCACCGCCGACGGCGCGACGCTGTACTTCACCTGGGAGCCGATCGGCCTGGGCGGCTCGTGGAATGCCTTCAACGGCCGCTACGACAATCTCTACCGCGTGGCCGCAGCCGGCGGCGCGCCGGCGAAGGTCTTCGATTGCGCCGACATGGGCCTGTTCCTGTGCGCGGGCGATTTCCTGGACGACGGCACGGTGGCCTACATCGACACGAACCGGGTCATCCACGTCGCCGGGCCGGGCGGGGCGGCGCTGGCCGCCATCCCGACGACGGCCGACTACGCCGGCTATCCGACCTTCAGCCCCACGGGCGATCTGTACTACAGCGAAGCGGTGATCCCGGTCAACGATCCGGGCCTGGCCGTGCCCGCGCCGGGGACGGTCTACCGGCTGGCCGCGCCCTATAGCGGCGCGCCGGCGCTGGTGGCCACGGCCGACGGCCTGCTGCCCTCGGCCACGGGCCGGCCGTTCCTCGACGCGGATCACCTGGTGGTCGGCTACTTCCAGAATGAGATGTGGGGCACGGCTGTGCTGGGCGGCGCGGGCGACATCACGCCCCTCGAACCCTGGCCCAACACCACCCTCGCCGCCGTCTGGCCCGGCGGGGAATAAGAAGTTAACGCCAAGAAGTTAACGCCAAGACGCAACGACGCGAGGACGCAAAGAGATTGAATCTTTTTGCGTCCTCGCGTCTTCGCGTCCTGGCGTTACGTCTTATCTCTCTACTCGGCCGTGATCGTCTCGCCCAGGAGGGACAGAAGCATATCCAGCCCGTCCTCATCGACGCCGGCGACGCCGAGCGGCCGGTTGACACGGTCGTGGCAGTCCGAACCGCCCGTCTGGATGAGGTCATAGCGGTCGGCCCACTCGGCCATCAGGTCGCGGTGCTCCTGCACGTGGCCGGGGTATTGCACTTCCAGCCCGTCCAGGCCCAGCAGGCCCTCATCAAGGAACTCCGGCATGAGCAGGGCGACCACTTCGATGGGCGGCAGCACCTCGTTGTAGAGGCTCTCGCCGGGGTAGGAGCCGGCCGCCGGGTGGGCGAAGACGCGCACGAGCTGCGGGTAGGCGTGCAGCAGGGGCGTCAGCGTCTTAGGGTCGATGCCCGATGGGATGTAGGCACGGCTGTCGTTGCCGATGAGCATGTTGACCTGCTCCTTGCTCAGCCCGTGGTTGTTCGCCAGCGCCAGAGCGAAATGGCGGCGGGTGACGTTATCGGCCAGGGCCTCGATCTCCTCAGCCGTCAAGTCCCGCCCCAGCAGCGGCGTGGCCCCGTTGGGGCCGAACTCGGCGTTGATGGCCGTCACGCGCGCGCGCACCAGCCCGCCGCCGCGCCCCTGGCTAAAGATGGCCTCGGCCTCCTTGCGGAAGCGAGCGTCGTCGAGCAGCTCGTAGGGGATGTAGAGCAGATAGTGGAGCGTGCCGATGAAATACGGCCGCTTGAAGCGCAACGACACCTCGACGCCGGGCACGACGCGAATGCCGGCCGCCTCGCCGGCCGCCAGCGCCTCGTCCAGCCCGTTGAGCGTGTCGTGGTCGGTCACGCCCACGGCCTGAAGGCCCAGAGCCACGGCCTGGTTGACTAGCTCGGTCGGGCTGTACTCGCCGTCGGAGGCGGTGGTGTGGTTGTGCAAATCAGCGATAAAGGGGCGATCCATTTTGCATTCTCCTCAGTTAGAAACCGGGTTTTTCGAAAAAACCCGGTTTCTAAGGAGTATGCGGCGGCAAGGTGTCGAAGAACCTTAAGGGCGGGGCGCGGTCTCGCTCTGCGGGCGCAGCGCCTCCAGCACGGCAACTTCCTCGCCCAGCCGCGCCCGCGCTGCCTCCAGTTCGCGGCGCACGGCCGCCCACCAATTCTCGTTCGGCTCGTCGAGTTCGCGCGCCTTGCGCCACAGCCGGGCCGTCGTCTCGCGGCGCAGTTCGTCCAGTTGACGGGCCACCTTGCGCTGCCGGCGGCGACAGCGCAATAGCTGCTCGCGCAGTTGGCGCGCCTCGCGCGTGTCCAACAGGTCCAGCTCGCGCAACTCACCCGGCTCCAGTTCCCCGGCCAGGTCATAGAGCGCGCCGATGTCGCCGGCGGCGTAGGCGCTGTTGACCGTCGCCATCACCGACGTGCGATAGGCCAACTCGCCGGCCGAGCCGGCCAGGTCGGGGTGGAAACGGCGGGCCAACTCGCGGAAGAGGCGCTTCTCGGCCGCCCGGTCGCGGGGGGTGTCCGTTGGCAGCAGGAGGTCGTCGGCCGCGGGCGGCGCGTCCGTCGCCGCGTCCAGCGGCGGCCCCAGCGGGTCGTCGTCGGCCGCGGCCAGGGCCAGTTCCGTCAGCAGCGCCTGTTTGCGTGCCCGCAGCAGCAGAATGGCATCGGCCAGGTCGTCGAGCATCAGCCGGGCGTGCATGCGGAAGGCGTTGACGGCGGCCTGCTCCGCGGCCAACTCGGCCTCGGCCGCGCGCAGCGCTTCCTGGGCGGCGCGTAGCTCCGCCCGCAGGGGGTCAGCCTGTCCGCCGGCGGCGGCGGGTTGTAGCGCGCGCTCAGTCAAGGCGTCTCTCGGCTCTGCCCCGCTGGCCGGCGCGCTCAGCCGCCCGCGCCGGCGCTCTCCGTCTTGGCCGCCAGCCGCCGCTCGATGTCGTCGGCGGTCATGCTGAACTGCTCGTCCAGCCGCGGGTAGACCAGCCAGACGACGCTCAGCCCGAAGATCGCCCCGGTCAGCGTGCGCAGCAGCGGCGAGCTTTCGCGCAACGGGAACAGCCGCGCCAGCATCTCCAGTTGCGAGCCGACGAAGAACTGGCTGAAGAGTTGGCTGAAGCCATCGAAGGCGATCGGGGCGACGCCGATCAGCAGGAACAGCCAGAAGCGCATCGGCCGCACCGGCCCGCGCCGCCGCAGCAGCCCATACACCAGCCCGCCGATGAGTATCGAGGAATAGATGCTGATGTCGCGCTGGCAGAGGGCCATCTTGTAGCCCATCTGCTCGTTGCCCACGAAGCGCCGCGCCGGCCAGAGGAACGTCGCCCAGCGCGCCGGGTCGGTCGAGGCGTCGGCGAACTCCGGCAGGTCGGGCATAAACGTCTCAATGGGCGTCAGGCTGCTGCCGGCGATGGCCCGCGGGTAGGCGACCTGCTCGCCGAACAGGAAGAAGGAGCGCGAAGCCAACTGGTGGCACATGGGGCTGTAGACGCGGTAGATCAGCGCCGCCGGCCCGGTCGCCCCGACGTGCATCAGCACCGGGGCCAACATCGGCAGGCCGACGTAGAAGGCCACGCTCAGATTGAGGAACAGCAGCCAGCGCCGGGCCAGCGTGCGGAAAATGCGGTCGATCATTGCGCTGTCTCCTGCCCTGCCTCCGCCAGCGCGGCCAGATAGCCGTCCAGTTCCTCGCGCGAGAGGATGCCGTGGTGGACGGCGCTGACGATGCCGTCCGGGCCGATGATGAACGTCGACGGCAGGTAGACCGCGCCATAGGCCCGGCCGACCTCGCTATCACTGTCCAGCAGCGCCGGCAGGCTCAGGCCGACCTCGTCGAAGAAGGCGCTCACCTGCTCGGCCGTCTCGCCCTGATTGATGGTTAGTACGGCCAGCGCGTCGCCGCCATCGGCCGCAGCCTGCTCCAGCATGGGCATCTCCAGTCGGCAGGGGGCGCACCAGGTGGCCCAGAAGTTGAGCACCACCGGCCGGCCGCCGAGGTCGCTCAATTGCACCGTCTCGCCGGCCAGATCGGGCAGGGCGAAGTCGGGCGCGGTCTCGCCCGGCTCCGGCAGGCCCTCGGCCTCGCCCAGAATGCCGCCACTTTCGGCCGTGCCGCTGAAGGCGGGGATGGATTGCAGCGCCGCGCCCCTGCCGCCCAGCAGCCGCGGCCCAAAAACGACGGCGATTGCCGCCAGCAGCAGCAACGCCAGCCCGATAGGGATCAGCCACAGGCGGCGATCCATTGGTTCGTGGGGTTCAGGTGAAGACGACATCGGTGATTGTCCGGGGCGGCGGCGGCGCGCCCGAAGCCGGCGTTAGCGCCCCAGCACGGCCAGCAGCCAGTCTTGCAGGGCCAGCATGCGCTCATCGACGACGGCCGACCAACGCACCAGCACGCCATTGACCAGCCCCATCTGCCCCTCCAACATCAGCAGCCCCAGCAGCACAAACAGCGCGCCGCTGATGAGTTGCGTCGTGTGCAGGTGGATAGTCGTGCGCCGCGCGGTGGAACTCGTCACCGTCCACAGCAGCGCGCCAATCACCAGCAGGGCCAGGATGCCCAACTCCAGCGCCAGTGAGTACTCCAGCCCGCTCAGGAAGCCGAAGTTCTTGATGGCATACTGCGCGACCGCGGCGACGATGCGCCAGATGGCCAGCGCCCAGACCAGGGCGACGACGAAGACGTTCGTGTCCCACTGCCAGCCTTTGCCACGCAGCAGCCGCCAGAAGCCGCTCTGCCGGCTCATGCGGCCGAAGAAGGTCGAGACGACCATCAGCGGCAGCCCCAGGCCGAGGGTGTAGATGAACAGCAGCATCATCCCCTGCCACACCGTCGCCGTCTGGAAGGCGAGGGTCAGGATGACGCCCAGGATCGGCCCGACGCAGGCCGACCAGCCGACGGCGAAGGTCAGGCCGAAGAGATAGGAGCCGCCCATGCCGGGGTTGAACGTCCGCTCGCTGAGGCCCGTCGCTCCGCCGAAGCCGCGGCCGAGCAGGCTCATGACGCCGAAGATGAGAATGGCCGCGCCGCCGACGAGCATGAGCAGGTTCTGGCTCTGCACCAGCACCCGGCCCAAAGCAAAGCCGACCGCGCCCAGCAGGCTGAACGTCGTCGCCAGGCCGAGCATGAACGCCAGCGTGTTGGCGGCGATGCGCTGCCGGTCGCTCTGGAAGGCGAAGGCGAAGTAGGCCGTCAGCACGGGCAGGGTGCAGGGGGAGATGAAGCTGAGCAGCCCGCCCATGAAAGCGACAACGGCCAGCGTGGCAAACGACGCCTGCGGCACGCCCAGCGGCGTCTCGTCGGGCGTCGCCGGCTGGATGAGCGTGCCCAACACCAGGAAGGCGACGAGCAACGCGCCCAGCCCGATGAGCACCCATTGCGGCGTCGATAGCTTGCGCCCGGATGGCGCGGGGGCGTTCAGATCCGACATACTCTCTCCATGACCCTTACCCACACCGACGACGCAGCCGGCGGCGTTCTTACACCGTAAGCATACGCGCCGCCGCGCCCAGGGGAAGCGCCAAACGGCCTAACGGCGCGGCCGGTCGCCCTCCTGTAGCAACTGAGTCAGCAGGGCAATGTCCCCTTGCAGGTTGCGCTGCCGCATGGCCAGGTAGCCCATGTACAGCAGGCAGAAGGCCGACATGACCGTATAGCCGCCGATGAGGTAGGCGTTGAACTGATTCGGCTCGCCCACCTGAGAGAGGACGAGGGCCAGGCCGGAAACGACGGCCGGCCGCGGCCGGGCGCTCAGGCGGGCGGCCACGCGCATCTTCAGGCCGTCGGCGTAGTCGATCAGGTTCTGCAGGCGGATGCGCATCAGAATCCACGCCGACCCCAGCAGGGTGAAGCCGATGACGCTGATGAGCAGGGTGATGCCCATGCGCGCCGAGTCGAGGCCGTTGAAGTCCTGCAAGCCCTCGGCCGCGCCGGCGGCGGCCTCGGTTGTGCCGCCAAAGACGACCGGGTGGATGTCGCGGAAGATGCGGATGCTGATGTAGGTCAGGATGATGGTGACGAAGGAGACGATGGCGTAGATGGCGGCGTAGCGGGCGCGGCGGTGGTCGTCTTCAATGGCCCCGCGCAGCATGAAGTAGGCCGCATAGACCAGCCAGGCGACCGTCACCAGCGTCAGCCGCGGACTCCACAGCCACCACGTATTCCAGGCCGGCTTGCCCCAGAACGAGCCGCCGACGATGGCCATCGACAGGAAGACGAGGCCGACCTCGACCGACGCCAGGGACACCGTGTCGAACACGCGCCGGCCGCGCCACAGGTACAACACGCCGCACACCAGGGCCACGCCAAAGACCATCGCCCCCACCCAGGCCGAGCCGACGTGGAAGTAGAACAGCCGTTGAACGTTGCCCATGTTGAGTTCCACCGGCGCGAAGAGGAAGATCGCCCCGATGGTGATGACCATGCCGACGACGGCCAGGATGCTCATGATCCGAATGGCCCGGTCGAGTCGCGGATTTACAATCGTCGCTGGATTCATGATGACTTACTCCAGATAAGACAGAATCGACCACGAACGACGGTTCCCCCTGCGTCGCTCGTGGCTGGTTGCCGGCTAGGACTCTACCACAAAACGGTACGTCAGGAAACCCACGGCCAGCATCAGCAGATCATAGGCCGCGACCAGCAGCACCGGCGCGCGCACGGCCGCCCACGACGCCTCGCCCAGCATGGCCGCGTTGATGTAGGTCGTCGTGGCCATGGCCGCGGGCAGCACCAGCGGCAGCGACACCGGCAGCAGCAGCACCGGCAGCAGCACCTCGCGCGTGCGCGCCTGAATGGTCATGGAGGTGATCAGCACCCCTGCGGCCACGTAGCCGATCGTGCCCAGCGCCAGCACCAGCAGCACCAGCGGCAGATAGAACGGCCGGTTGAAGAACACCGTGAACAGCACCACCAGAATCAGGTCGAGCAGCAGTGTGAACAGGCTGATGCTGATGACCTTGCCCGCGTAGAGGGCATTGCGCGGGATGGGGGCGATGAGTTGGGCGTCGAAGACCTGATTCTCGCGGTCGAGGGCCAGCGAGCGGTTCAGCCCCAGGATGGCTGCCAGCAGCACCACCGCCCACAGCAGCGCCGGCGAGACGTTGCGCCCGGCGTCGAGGTTGACGTTGACGGCCATGCCTAGCCCGAAGTTGAACATGATGATCGTCGCTAGCGAGAACATCACCATGATGCTCATCGTCTGGCGCGTCCGCCCCTCGATGCGCAGGTCTTTCCAGACCACGGCCCACACGGCCGCCAGGAACGCGCTCATACCATCGTCACCTCAGCGTAGAGGTCATAGACCGCCGCCGGGCTGATGTCGGCGCGGGCGACCTCGCGGGCGATCTGGCCACGGTAGAGGATGGCCAGCCGGTCGGCCAACCCCAGCCCGTGCCCCAGGTCGTGGGTGATCATCAGGATCGTCCGGCCGCGGACCGCTTCCTCGCGCAATAGTTCATCCAGCAGGGCGCTGGCCTCCTGGTCGAGGCCGGTGTATGGCTCGTCGAGCAGCAGCACGTCCGGCTCGTGGAGCGTCGCCCGGGCGATGGTCAGGCGTTGCAACATGCCGCGCGAGAACGTGCCCACCGGGTCGCGCTGGCGGGCGAAGAGGCCGACCTTGCGCAGGGCGTCCATGATGCGCGCCTCGGCGTCGGGCAGGCGGTAGAGGCGGGCGGTGAAAGCCAGGTTCTCGGCCGCGGTCAGGTCACGGTAGAGCAGGGCATGGTGGGAGACGAGGCCGATGTGCCGGCGCACGCGGTCGGCCGCCGCCGGCAGCGGCCAGCCGCCGACGCGCACCTCGCCGGACGTCGGCCGCAGCAACGTGGCGACGATGGCCATGAGCGTGCTCTTGCCCGCCCCGTTCGGTCCCACCAGGGTGACGAACTCACCCGCCTGCACGTGCAGATTCACGCCGCGCAGCACCGGGTTGAGGCCATATTGTTTAACGACGGCGTTGAGGCGGATCATTGGGGTGAATTGTAGGGGATTGGGGCATTGCGGCAAACCACAACGACAGGGCATTTCTTGGTACAATAGCATAGGAGCAAATGGAATGATCAAGTTGCCCTTGAGCGATCAAGAACTCAGCGTCTACCGCGCGACAGCTAGACGTCGGCGCGAACGCGATCGCGAGGCGGAGCAAGCGCGCCGCGACGTAGCCTGGGCTGCTGCTCGGCGGGCTGCTGACCTGTTGCGAGCGCAGTACAACGCCACGCGCGTCGTTGTCTTTGGGTCGCTGGCACACGGCGGCTGGTTCACCCCCTGGTCTGACGTAGATATTGCCGCCTGGGGACTGGCCGAACGAGACTCGCTTTTCGCTCTGGGGGCGGTGATGGACTTGGACGCCAGGGTAGAAGTCAACCTGGTCGACGTCAACACCTGTACGCCGGAGCTACTGGCCGCCATCGAGCGGGATGGGATCGAGCTGTGATCGCCGAATACGTGCTACTTGCCGGGCGGATACACCAGGAATTGGTCGACCTCGAACAGGCAATAGCCCGCGCCGGGCGAGCGTCACAAGCCGCCCAAGAGGCAACGGCTGATCACGACCTGTACGTCGACGCCGCTGCCCTCAACTTGCACGACTTCTACACCGGACTGGAGCGTGCGTTTCAGCAGGTTGCCGCCATTGTCGACAAGAGCGTACCGGCTGGCCCAGATTGGCATCGGGCGCTATTGGAGCAAATGTGCGTGGCGTTCCCCGATGTACGCCCGGCGGTGCTGTCCCGCGACACGTGCCAGGCCCTGTCTGAGTTCATGCGATTTCGTCACGTCGTGCGCAACGTCTATGCCTACAATCTGGATGCCCAACGTGTGCAACGACTTGTTAACGATGGCGCCAGGCTTTATGAGCAAGTGAAAGCTGAATTCATCCAGTTCGCGTCGTTCCTAGACCAGGTCGGCCGCGATGACCGGCGTTGAGGCCACGTACACCACCCACTCCTCCGCATCATACAACGGCAACCCCGCCCAGCGCGCATGGGCCGACACCGCGCCAAAGCCGGCCGCCTGCATCAGGGCGATCATCTCGCCGGCAGCATACGTCTGGTCGCAAAGGACGATCTCGCTCAGCCCGCCCGTCGCCAGGTCAATCGTCGTGTAGCGCTCGATTGACGCCCGCGCGTCCGCGTCCCAGCGCCGCTCGCCCAGGTTCAGGAAGGGCCTGTCGCCCCATAGCCCCTTGTCATCGCTGAACCACCACGTGCTGTCGGTCTTGTCAACGCGCTCCTGGTCGAGCAGCTCCACCACCAGCCGCCCGCCCGGCCGCAGCGCCCGCGCCGCCTT